>JAIRKB010000314.1 GCA_031260385.1 Propionibacteriaceae bacterium
ATCGGCCGCGCGATGTCCGACCACGTGAGGATCGGCCGCGCTATGACCGGCCACCGCGTGACGACCGACCGCCGCGTGGAGATAGACCGCAATATGATCGGCCGCCGCGTGGGGATCGACCGTCATATGACCGACCGCGTGAGGATCGTCCGCGGTATGATCGGCCACCTCGTGATGACCGTCCTCGTGAAGACCGGCCGCCGCGTGACGACCGGCCGCCGCGCGGGGATCGACCGCAGTATGACCGTCCACGTGGTGATCGTCCGCAATACGATCGGCCGCGTGGTGATCGTCCGCAGTATGACCGGCCACGCGATGATCGTCCACCGCGTGGTGATCGGCCACAGTTTGACCGGCCGCGAGATGATCGTCGTCCAAGTTCGGATAGGGATCGTTCTGACCGTGGTCCTCGTACCGACGGTGGATATCGTTCTGACCGTGGTCCTCGTACCGACGGTGGGTATCGTTCGGATCGTGGTCCTCGTACGGACGGTGGGTATCGTGGGGGGAGTGGCGACCGTCGTCCTCGTACCGATGGCTATCGTTCGGAACGTAGTGAGCGGCCTCCCCGTACCGACGGTGGTTACCGTTCAGACCGGAGCGAGGAGTCGCGCGGGCGAGGATACTCGGATCGGGATCGCTCTGACTTCCGGCGCCCACGCCGAGATGACTTCGAAGAACGCCCAGTTCGACCTGGCTTGGAGGCCCGGGTGGATGAGCCGCCCACTCCCGTGATGGGTGAGGATGTCCGGATGCCGCGGGGGATGAAAGCGGAGTTGAAGGGGTTGTCGGCCCAGATGGCCGAGATCGTGGGGGCCCACCTGATGGCGGCGATTGAGCTTATTGACGAGGATCCCGAGTTGGCTTATCGTCACGCCGAGGCCGCCCGGCGCCGGGCGGCGCGCCTGCCAATCACTCGGGAGGCGGTGGCGGAAACCGCCTATGCAGCCGGGTTGTACGAGGAGGCGCTAGCCCAGTATCGGGTCTTACGCCGGTTGACTGGCTCACCGGACGTGATTCCGGTGATGGTCAATTGTCTGCGCGCCTTGAGCAAACATCGCGAAGCCCTGGAGTTGATCGAGGAGGGTAACCAGCAGATCACCGATCCGGCGATGGCGATTGAGTTGATGATCGAGTCGGCGGGTGTCCGCATCGACATGGGGCAACGTGAGGAGGGGCAGCGGATATTGCGCAGCGAGTTGGAGCGACCGACCTTGCGCCACCCGCGCTTGGCCCATGCCCGACTGCTCTGTGCCTACGCCGAGCTCCTGCTAGAGGACGGCGAAAAGGAGGCGGCCTATCACGCGTTTGCAGCGGCGGTACGGATCGATCCGGAGGGGGTGACCCCGGCGCTGGACCGGCTTGACGAACTCGATGGTGTGATTCTGGACTTGGACGCGACCGATCTTGGGGGTGAAGACGACGAAGACCCCAACGAGGATGACGGCGACGCCGATGAGGATGACGCCGATGAAGACTCCGACGAGGACGACGACGAAGACGACGAAGACGCCGATGAAGACGACGCCGAAGACGATGAAGACGCTGACGAAGACGCCGAAGACGACGACGACGCCGACGAAGACGACGAAGACGCCGATGATGACGAGGATGACGAGGACGAAGACATCGAGCCGAAGGCGGGTGACGCCGCTCAGACCGACCCCGACGACCTCGTCGCCGATGCCCCCGCCAGTGATGAGCCAGTGACGAAGGGGGAGGCTGAGGAGGTATCGGTATAGGTGACCAAGCGACTCGTTGATGACTATGACATCGTCGGTTTCGACCTCGATGGTGTGGTTTATCGCGGTCCAGATCCCGTGCCTTACGCCGCCGAGGTGATCCAAGAGTTGCGTCGCAGCGGCATCCGCGTCGGTTTCGCCACTAATAACGCCTTGCGCGACCCGGTAGCCGTGGCCGACCACCTCACCCACCTCGGGATTGCCACCACCCCCGATGATGTGGTCACCTCCGCCCAGGCGACCGCTCGAATCATGGCCGAAACCCTCCCGCCCGCCGCCGAGGTCCTCACCCTTGGTTCTGCCGCTCTGGTAGCCGAGATTGTGGGTGTTGGCTTGTCAGCGGTCCGGAATCGCTCGGCGACGACCACCGCGATCTGTGTCGGCTTCCACCCGGGGCTAACCTGGGAGGACCTTAATGAGGGTTGCTTTGCGGTTCAGGCTGGGGCTACCTGGTACGCCTGTAATGCTGATCTCAATCGCCCTACCCCGGAGGGTCTCGCGATTGGCATGGGTGGGATGCTCAAGGCGATGGCCGAGGCTCTGCCCGGGCTCAGTCCAATCATGGGCGGTAAACCCGCCCGCCCGCTATTCGATGAGATTCTGTTACGTCTTGCTGGGGATCTCGCGGCGCCGCGACTGCTCTTTGTCGGGGATCGTCTGGACACCGACGTTGAAGGGGCGAGCCTAGCTGGCTGGGACTCGCTCTTTGTTCTGAGCGGTTCCCACAGCCTCGCCGACCTAGCCCTTGCCGCGCCGAAACAACAGCCAACCTATGTTGGTTCCGACCTGAGGACACTGCTGGAAAATCCCGGTCGCTAACCGCGGATGTGTAATTGGGACAACGGCCTTGTCGGGACTTACAATAGGCGTGGAAGCCGCATGTTCCCATTGACCCGATGATGGGACATCCTAGTAGGGGAGAGCTATGACACAACCACCTTGGGGGCAAGGTCCACAACAACCGTCCTACCCACCCACACCACCGCCTAGCGGACCGTACCAACCGCAACCAATGCAACCGAGCGCACCCTACCCGCCGGCCGCCGCACCCAACACGCCTTATCCGCCGGCCGCCGCGCCCAATCCGCCTTATCCTCCGGCTGCCGGGCCAAATGCGCCTTATCCGCCAGCTGCCGCGCCTAACGCGGCTTACCCGCCAGCTGCCGGGCCCAACGCGGCTTACCCGCCAGCTGCCGCACCCAATGCGGCTTACCCGCCAGCGGGCCAGCCCTACCAGGGGTCTCCTTACGGCCAGCCCCCCTTCCAACCCGGCTACGGACCCGCTGGGCCAGGAGCGCCCCCGAAGAAGAAAACCGGCCTGATCATCCTGATCGTCGTTCTCGTCGTCCTCTTGGCCGGTGGTGTGGCGGCGGCCATTGCCCTGAGCGGGTCTGGAACCGAGGGTGGCGGATCGGTCAACCAAAGCAATATCCCAAGCGACGATCCCAGTAACGATCCCAGCGATGATCCGACCCCAACCCCCACCCCAACCCCCACCACGGTTCCCACCCGCAATGGCATCGGTGATGTCACACCGCGGTCGGGTTGGACACAGGATGCGGAAGAAGAGGATCCCACCTACGTGAAGGGGACCTCCGGGTTCATCATCATCGAAACCAAGCCTGTGCTCGCCTCTTTGTATGATGACATCAAACAGTGGGCCGAGTTCGGGCTGAACTCACGCTTTGGCGATGAGCCGAATGCCAAGATCAGCGACCCAGTCGAAACGACCCTCGATGGAATGCGCGCCCTTCAATACACCATTGAGGGAACCAAGAACAGCAACGGAGTCGCGCTGGTCTTCGTCTATGTCTACATTGGCAATGCCGGTGAGACTGATCGTTATGTGATCTACGCTGGTATGGCTGCCGACGCTAAGTCCATAGTCATGCCAGATGTCGAAGCGATGATCAGCTCCTTTAAGGTTGGCTAGTCCAGTCGCACCGTGCCATCGGAGGGACTAGTGACCGTGTATTTATAGGTCACGAGCTTGGATTGCCCAGGCTCGAGGGTTAGTTTCCAAGTCAGGATGCCTTTATCCTTGTCGATCTCGGCGCCAGAGGTTTCGTTGGTGTCGACCGTAATCCGCTTGTTGACGGGCACCGGAATCTGATCGAGTAGGTCGATGGTGATCGCGACAGACTTGAGATTGCGGACGGTCAACTCCCATTGCCGGCTCTGCTTAACGCTACCGACAATGGCAGTGGTAGCGGTGTAATCTTTACCGCGCTCGCGGGTGACCAGGACGGCGTTATCGGTGCCCAACGAGAGTTCCAAATCCTTGGCATCCTCGACGGCGCTGGGGTCAATGACGGTGGAGCCAACATAGCGATCCCGGAAGAAGACGGCCGCTTCACCGGCGATTAGGTTGACTGCTTGCCAGCCCGAGACCGAGGCCAACAGGAAGGTTTCCCGGTTCATTTTTGGTACGCAGCGGTAGCGATACTGAGCGGGTAGGCGGTGGGTGGCGATGGCGACCTGGCCTGAGTCATCGCCACTAGCGATGGTTTGGGGGGCGGTCAAGGCATATTCAACGCTGGTGACCGACTCGACGACCGCGGCTGGGGGCGGGGGTAGGGCGGCGTCCATGGGGGCGGCGGCAGCGACCTCCATCTCCATCATGTCCTGAGCCATTGCTCTCATGGCCTTTGGCGCCGCGGCGCCCACCGCTCGTTGGCGTTGGAGGGGCGGCCGGTAGAAGTCGATATACCAAGGGTTGAGCTCCGGGCAGACCCCACCCAGCGAGGGGTTCCCGGTCGACAGGGTGAGCGCGATATCGGTCCAGTTCTCACCGGTGTTTTGAGACACGGCGGCTTTGTATTCTAGGGCGACATCGCCGCCAACCTGATTGACGCGGATGTCGTAGCGGGGTTGCCAGGAAGCCGTGTCAACGTAATAGGACACCGTCAAGGTCGCCTCGGTAGCCTCCTCGGCGGCGACGGTGACGTGAATCTCGGAAACTGGATCGGCCGTGGCGCGAAAACTACCCAATTGCGCTTTCAGGTTCTGGATTGCCCGGGTAAGCTCCTTGATCTGCTTCTCGCGAGCGAAGCGAGCCTGACGGATCGTCGCCATCCGTTCGTTGTAGAACAACACCGCCGCCTTCAGCTCTTCGGCCTTCAGCCCGGCTTTCGTACCGGCTAAGCGGCGATTCTCGGCAAAGAAACCCTCTTCGAGCTCACCGAGAGAGATTTGGCTCTTGGCTTGGGCTAGGTCATCTTCAAGATCCTCAAGCTGATCTTTTAGCGCCGTGATCTCCGCGCTGTAGTCAAGGCGCTGGATATGGTTGGTGAGGTGTTCAACCGCGCCAATCTGAACCCCCCCGCTAGCGGACACCTGGATCGACTGTGGGTTTAGCCAAGCGGGTAAGGCCCCAAATACCAGTTGGTGGACGCCTGCGGCCAGCGGTAACTCGGCGCTGCGGGTGATATGGGCGCCACTCAGATAGACGGTCGCGGCCGTGATCGTAGAGTCAATCGGGGTGGCGGTAGTGGGGCTGTTCTTCATCTTGTTCCCTTCCAAGCGAGTCTCGCCTCACACCATCTTACCCAAAGGTGGCTTACTGGTTAGTCAAGCCCGGTCGGCTTCGGCGTCGATGAGATCGCGGTAGAAAGGCAAGGCGGTCTCAGGGCGGTCATCGGCGACGACGCCGCCTTGGTGAAGAACGATCACCCGGTCGAAGTCGGTTAGAGAGTCGAGATCGTGGGTGACGACAATGACCGGCTGGGTGAGGTCACGGATCACCTGCATGACCCGACGTTTATTAGCAAGATCGAGCAGGGTGGTTGGCTCATCGAAGATGACGATCCTTGGCCCAGTGATCAGGATCGCGGCGATCGCAAGGAGTTGCTTTTGGCCACCCGAGAGCAGGTGGGCGCCGTGATCGCGGTGAGAGGCCAAGCCGTACCGTTCTAGCCAGTCCATCACCCGGGCTTCAACCTCGGCTTTTGGGAGGCGAGCCGGGCGCAAGGAGAAGGCAAGGTCCTCAGCGACGGTGGGCATGATGATCTGCAGGTCGGGATCTTGAAAGACGAAGCCGACTAAGGTTCTCACAATCGCCAAATCGCGGACCGTGTCATATCCGTCAACACTAACGCGGCCCGCCGTCGGGCGGACTAAACCATTGCAGAGCCGGGCGAGGGTGGACTTACCGGAACCATTACCGCCGATGATCCCGATGCGCGGTTCGTCTAAATGGAGGCTGACATCGCGTAAGACCTCCCGGTCACCATAGCGGTGACTGACCGAATCAAACTGGATCATGTCAGGTCCGTTTCGGTCGTGGCCCGGGTGCGCGGATCGATCAGCGGGTAAGCCCGCTTGACAGTGAGGATAACAATCGCCGCGATGACGGATTTG
>JAIRKB010000009.1 GCA_031260385.1 Propionibacteriaceae bacterium
TGAGGCGCAGCGGAACGGGTGCGTTGAGAGGAGCACTGGAGGACTGTACATGGCACGCGGGGTAACGCGGGGACTGGTCCGCCGTTCCAGCCTGTCAAACCACGTTTTGCTGGTGGAACGCCGGAACCCTCTGTTCCAATGGTGGCTCGTTGAGGCTTGGTCTTTAGGTGCCGTTTGAGCTTCTTGATGGCCTTGTCAGAGTAATCCACGTATGGCGTGGAGGGGCAGACAGCTTAGGCTGTCTTGTTCGATGTGGGGTGCTAGCGAGGTGCGTATGGCGCGGCGTGGGGTGTAGGTGTCTCGGTAGACTCTCAGGCTCTTTGACCTCGATGGGGATGACTTCGCCGCCTGCGGCGATGATGAAGTCAATCTCGGCCCGACCAGCGTCGTTGGTCCAGTGCCAGGGTCGGATTCCGGCGGCGAATATGGGTAGAGTGTGGCCGAAGTGGAAGATTTATCAGGAGCTTTTCACCAGGAACCAGTTTGCTGACCTACGGTCCTGGATGGTTCGAGGTGTTGAGAACGCTAGCGGTAGGTACATCGAACGGTGAGAACGTGGAAACAGGCGCTAATCCGTCTCACCGTTGGTGACGCTCGAAAGCGAGGCCATCTCACAGGCAAAGATGAGGCTACCAGCAGCGTCAGAGGTCGCTCTCGATCCCTTCAAGGCGTCGGGCAACCCTGACTCAACGATGATGACTGCGATGACATCATCAAGGCGCTCATGGATTGACTGGGCAATGCCGCTCACGAGACTTCGCGATATCCTAGACTAGGCGCCGCCGAAGCGGCGGTTGCGGGTGGCGTATTGTTCGATGGCGGACCAGAGGTCGCGGCGGTCGAAGTCGGGCCAGAGGCGGTCGAGGAAGACGAACTCGGCGTAGGCGGACTGCCAGATTAGAAAGTTGGAGGTTCGTTGTTCACCCGACGAGCGGATGAACAGGTCGACGGCGGGGATGTCGGGGCAGTAGAGGTAGCGTTCGAAGCGGGCTTCGGTGAGGCGTTCGGGGTCGAGTTGACCGGCCTGGGCTTGGCGAGCGATCTCTCTTACGGCATCGGTTAGCTCGGCCCGCCCACCGTAGTTGACGCAGAACTGGAGGGTGATTGTGGTGTTGGCTTGGGTGATTGCTTCGGCTTGTTCGAGTTCCTTGATCACCGAGGCCCATAGTTTGGGGCGGCGTCCAGCCCAGCGGATCCGGACATCCAGGGCGTCGAGGTCAGTGCGGCGGCGGTGGATGGTGTCGCGGTTGAAGCCCATCAGCCAACGGACCTCCGCCGGGGAGCGTTTCCAGTTTTCGGTCGAGAAGGCGTAGACCGATAGATAACGCACCCCAATCTCGATCGCCCCTTCGATGACATCAAATAAGGCGACCTCACCGCGCTCGTGACCATCGGTTCGCGGCAGCCCACGCGCTTTCGCCCACCGCCCATTGCCATCCATGACGATAGCGACGTGATTAGGGACCCCGTCGACCGCTGGCGGCCGGGCACCACTCGGGTGCGGACTTGGGCCGCGTTTCGCCGGGCGTATAAAAGCTTCGACCATAGACTAGATCCTAGCCGAGGGAGGTGAGATGGGTAGTAGTTATAACGACGAAGGGGTGGTTTTGCGGACCCATCGGTTGGGGGAGGCCGATCGGATTATCACGATCTTGACTCGGCGGCATGGGAAGTTGCGGGGGGTGGCGAAGGGGGTGCGGCGGACCTCGTCGAAGTTTGGGGCGCGACTGGAACCGTTTGCTCAGGTGGAGTTGCAGATTACCGAAGGGCGGACCCTTGATGTCTTCACCTCGGTGGTGTCGAAGAATCTGTTTGGTAAAGGGCTGGTGGATGACTATCCGGCTTACACTGCCGCGGAGGTGATGGTTGAGATCGCGGACAAACTGGTTGCCGAGCAGTCCGTGCCGGCGACCCAGCATTATCTGCTCTTGGTGGGGGCGTTGCGGGCTTTGGGGGAGGGTACGACTGATGGGCCTCGGCCACCGAGTGTGATCCTCGACTCCTATATTCTGCGGGTTTCGGCCCTAGCGGGTTATGCCCCCCAGTTGACCGGTTGTGCGATCTGCGGGGTGGAGGGGGCGCACGGCTACTGGCATGTACCTTCCGGTGGTCTGGTCTGCCCGCCTTGTCGGCCCCCCGGTTCGGCCCTGATCACCCCACCGACCCTGGCCTACCTGGTGGCCCTGTTAACCGGCGACTGGCCAGCCACCCGTGACTACGCCAAACATACCGAAGCCTCGGGATTTGTACGGGCTTTCCTAAACTGGCATCTGGAGCGGGGAATCCGGTCTTTGGCCCACATCGATTCCACTAGTGTCCTGCACTAGTTAATAATCCGATAAAAACACCTATCAGTAATCCGATTTGCGATCTTCGATGGGCTAGAGTGTGGGCAAACGAAGGGGGGGACGATGATTGAAATACCGGAGGCGCGGACCCTTACCGGTCAGTTGCGCGAGACGATTGTTGGCAAGCGGATCAGCCGCGCGCTCGCTGCGAGTTCCCCCCACGGGTTTGCTGGCTATTTTGGCAATCCGAACGCCTATGGTGAGCGGTTGGAGGGTCGTACGATCACTGGCGCCAATGCCTACGCTGGCTGGGTCGAGATCGAAGCCGAACAGATGCGGATGACCTTCAATGACGGGGTTAATATCCGTTACCTAGCGCCGGGGGCGCCGATCCGGCCCAAACACCAGTTGTTGTTGACCTTCGATGACGACTCGGTGTTGTGTTGCACGGTTCAGATGTACGGTGCCCTACTGGCCTTCCCCAAGGGGGCTTGCGACAACCCGTACTATCTGACGGCTCAGGCCAAGCCCAACCCCCTAGACGACACCTTTGATCGGGCCTATTTCAAGAGCCTATTCAACCCCACCACCGAGCGCTTAACCGCCAAGGCCTTCCTCGCCACCGAACAACGGATCCCCGGCTTGGGCAATGGCGTCCTCCAGGACATCCTCTGGGAGGCCAAGATCCATCCCCGCCGCAAGGTTTCCACCCTGAGCCCGACCGAGCGTGACCACCTATTCAGCGTTGTCAAGGCGGTGCTCACTGCGATGACCGCCGCCGGTGGGCGCAATACCGAAAAAGACCTCTTTGGTCGCAGCGGTGGCTATATGGTCGCGATGTGCTCGAAAACCGTCGACATCCCCTGCCCCAACTGCGGCACCCCAATCACCCGCCAGGCCTATCTCGGCGGCAACGTATATTTCTGCGCCCAGTGTCAACCACTTGACGACTAACGTCAGTGTGGGCAGGGGCATCCACCGAAAGCTCACTATTACCTCTATGCGATCAATTCTGCTTCAACGATCCTGCTGAGGTTGTGGTGTTCTTAGCCCCGCAGTCCCATCGCCACCAAGACCCCTACTCCCAGCCAGGCGACGGTGATGAACACGATACTGTAGGTGGTCGTCGCCACGCTCTTGGAAAAGACACCTGCAGTGAGGGAGTAGGCTTCGTAACGAGATGTTGGCAGCCCTACGTGACCCCGCTGGAACTGCATCATATGCGGGTCGCTTAGGTCCGTACGATCCCAGTCGATACCTCGGAAAACCCGTTGGTAACGTTTCGCGTGAGTTCGGGCACGAATGCAGACGAATGTACCTGAGATGAGGCAGATAATCGACACCGCCAAAGCGAACGGCGCTTTTGAAGAATAAACATCCCAGTCACGCCAGAATACCCAGATCATTATCGCAACTAACCCAAAGAACGCGAGTAAACTGCCCCCAACGGCGCGTATGACCTGGACCTCAGACCGGCGAATGAGCCAAACAACCTCTTCATTGAGTCGGTTCTTGGGTAGCGGAGTTGTCATCGGATCCCTCTCATTGAGTTCGATTGGTATGGTAGGCCATCTCCCGACACTGACCTACAAGGCCTCGACGGGAGATTATAGCTGGGCTAGGTCTACATGAAGGACGGGAGAGGCCAGGCACCCGTGCTCTTTGGTTCTATCACGGGAAACGGCTGGGTGAATAGGCACCAAAAAGCGGCACCAGCTGCCACCGCAGCCGGGATAGCAAGGACGAGCATTGGCGGGAAAAACAACGCAGCAACCAGGTTAGTCAACGCCAAAATTGCGCCAACGCAGGCCCAGAAAAACGTCCAATCGAAAGAGTGGAGAGCTTTTGCGTGGGCCTCTAGCTGGGTTTCGATTACCTCAGCCCACAGAACGCCTTGCTCGGCTTGACTCTTGAGCATCGAAAACTGCGCCGAGTAAGTGGTTGTGGCGCCCTGATCAGACCAAACATCCCTATCGAGTGTCTTGTACTTTTCCGGCGCAAGGTCAGTGTCTATCCACTGCCGCATTGCCTCGGCGAATATTCCCCATTGGACACTCATTGCGCGAACCCCGTTTTCATCGCCCATGCCCGAGAGGGCCTCTCGCAACCATTCAACTAGACTGCTGAGGCCGCGGACAATGGCAGCATCCGGAAAAGGCCAATTCTCTTCTAGCCACTCAGCGACCTCAGCAAGCTCGTCAACAATATCTTTCACTTCCTACCTCCCTTTAGTCGCTCCATTGCGCAGTCAATATCATCCTCGGCAAGCTCGTATGCTTGTTTAGACAGTTCCAATCTTTCAGCGAACTCGCGCAGGATCCCTTCCCCACCGCAGTTGTTCGTGCCTCCCACAATGTACGCTTCGAGGTTGGCAATTGCGAGTTGGTATTCGACATGGAAACTTTTCATGCCCTGTGCCCATGTGCCGAAAAAGGTTGCTGCTGGATCCCCGTAGTATTCATGCCGAAGCGCGTGGGTGTGACTACCCCACTCCGATTGAAGGTTCCCGGCTGCGTGCCGCAATGCAGTAACATCATCGAAAAGATCGGCAGGTGTTACCGTAATGACGTCCACATTTAGGTCCTTTCTCTTAGGGTGTTCAACATGGCCATTGCCGCCTTGCTTGCTTCTATGACGGCGCTCTCAATTTCGCTACTCATCGCCCTAGCAGCCCAGCTTTCCTTGATTCTGATACGAATGAGAATGCGGCCTGCGCATGTGACTGACACGGTCCGCTCATCGTTGAAGCCAACAACTTCAGGCTGGGTGTCTCTCGAGAAGAAGTCTGCTTTCCAGGTGGCAATTTCAGCAAGAAAAACGCGAGCTGCGAGTTCGACCGCCGCGTTTTGGTCGAGCGCAGCAAGGGACTGTGGCGCAGTGAACTGCTGATGCGCAATGGCTTCTTGGATCTCGACCGCGCGTCGACGCCCAGTCCATTCCGTGTAAGCGAACTCGTCAAATCTAACTGACTGAACTATTCCGTCAAGACCACAGTGGATGGTGACTGGAGGGTTAGTAATGGTGTCAATTGGCTGACCGGTCTCTTCCGGCTGTTCCCTCAGATTGTTTATCAGCCTGTCTTGGGCTTGCTCGAGCGATGAGAGTATTTCACTCAACCGCGCATCGGGGTTTTTCGGGAATGTCGCCATCACGGTTCCTTCCAGTTCTGTTGAACGCTTTCTGATGCTCGAACATAGGCGCTTTGGGCTTCGTGTAGGAAGGTGCTCAGAGCATAGAGCCGATCTATCAGAGCTTGCCCGCAGAGTTGCCAGGAGACGATTGCATCGCCTAGTGCCTCTGCCGAGTCACCCTCCCAGGTATCAAGGAGCAATACTTCGACTTCCCGCTTGACATCCGCCATAGACGCTTGGGCTGATGCTGCTTTATCCTCAAACCATTTGCTCATTCGACCAAGTTGGTCGGTGTCAACAGTCCATGTTCCGTCAGGCATTAGTGTCCCCAATACGCATTTGGCGCGATAGTGCTCATGCGGGTCGTGTGGTCGTTTGCCGCCCTCATCAGTTCACTGCGCCTAACCGGGCGGCATGGTAAGCCACTGAGCTTTGGGCCGACGAATTTGTTGCAGGTGATACTTGATCGTTACCCTCATCGAGTCCAGCCCCGTCAGCAACAGCAATGATCCTCGCACTGTCTTGGGTCGCCTGCTCGATGCCGGTCGCTGCTCGCACCATAGCGTAGGATATTCGGCTAAGGTCAGCGGTCCAGAGTCCCGCATCTGCCGTCCACGAATCGGCAAGAGCTCGGAAACTGGCACCAATAGAACCAGTCCAGGTATCTGTAAGGTCCAAGATCGCACCAGGAAAGTCCTTCAGGCCCGTATCGACCTCGTTCTCCACTGCTCTTAGTCGATTAGCGCTAGCCGCCACTGCATCAAGAGTAACCCTAACTCCGTTGCTACTGCTCAAAAAATCCCCTCCCCGAATGTCCCCAGATGAGTGTTATGCTCTACTCGGAGCCTAGCACACAGCGTGCTTGTGGTCACAGACGCTTTCTAACGATACCTTTCTGGTTATTGTCCACCTGGTACGGGAGGACCAACCCATGGACCAGGTGGACTGAACCCAACTGATGGCACCGTTCAAAGTGGTACGGACTTCCTGCAACTTTAGTTCGATCGGATTCGTCGCGTGTCCTCTCTAGCGATCGAGCGGCGTCGGGTTAACACCACGACCATGACCATCAGGACACCCAGTAACCCGACACCACCAACAATCCAGCCCCAAGGTCCGCTCACCATGGGGGTGTCAGTTGGTTCATCGCTCGGACTGGTCGGCTGGGTGGGGGTTTCCACAGGGTCTAGTGGGATCTCATACCCCTGGTAGTCAGCGAAAGTCCGTTGATGGTAATCCATGTCGAGTGGGTTGATTGGACCGTAGGAGGTATCAATGGTGTGGTTGATGTAATCCTGAAAATGCTGGAAAGTTGGTCCCCGACCGGGAATCGCATCCATCAAAGGACTATCAGTCGAGTATTGGCTTGGATCACTACGCACTAGACTTATTGCATCCAGGTTCCCCCAACCGTATTCCTCATTCCACCCGTCACCATGACGAGTAGCGGTAGCGATTAGGCTGGCTATCAACTGGTTACCATGAGCTTGGGGCCAGGCCTGCATGGCTAACGCTAACGCCCCAGACACCATCGGTGTGGAAAACGATGTCCCAATACAGGCATCGTTAATGAAAGTGAGTGATTTCCCTTCTCGGCAGGCGATCGGGTTACCCGGAGCCACCACCGTTAACCCTGGACCGTACTGGGAATACGGGGACCGAACCCCACCCATATCTGTCGCACCAACATTCACCAAAGTGTTGTTATACCCCGAAATCAACGGCGGGTAAAGAACCTCAGCATCATTCCCCGACGCAATGACGATCGGGATCCCATGTAATGCCGCCCGGATCAACGTCCACCAAGGTTCTCCTGTGCCACCCGACATACTGATGATATCAGCTCCATCATTAATCGCCCGATGAATCATATCTTCGGAATTACC
>JAIRKB010000025.1 GCA_031260385.1 Propionibacteriaceae bacterium
TGGCAGCGTACGTCCCGATCGGCATCATCTCTGCCCTCGTCGGCGGCCTAGCCCTACTCTGGGTCCTCTGCATCGGCTTGCCCCTGGCCTACCTGGGTTTCGGCTTCATCGCCTACCTGCTCTACTCCTTTGTTTATCGGATATTTACCCGCTTCGCCAAGCCCCCGGCGGCGGTCGTCGTCCTCGGCGCTGGTCTCATCAATGGCCAAGTCACCCCCCTACTAGCCGCCCGCTGCAAGAAAGGCCTAGCCGTCTGGCAGTCGCAGACCACTGCGACCACCACACCAGTCTTCGTCGTCTCCGGCGGTAAGGGGGCGGACGAGTCCCGCTCCGAAGCCTCCGCGATGGCGGAATACTGTTCAGCCCTGATCCACCGATTGCTCGCGTCGCGAGCGGATTCAGATAGGTCTGATGGCAAGGCGACAACGTCGAAGGCAGGCTGGACGCCAACGCTGGTTGAGGGCAGAGCGAGCTTGCTCGTTCTGCCGAGGCCGAGGCAGGCGTTGACGAGCGAAGCGAGGAGCACGCCTGTCGAGCGTTGTCAACGCTGCCAGTGCGTCGATCTGATTCTGCGTAGCAGCGATGAATCGGTGGATCAGGGCTCAGGGCTAGGCGGCTGCGAACAGATCATCCAAGAGGATCGTTCTACCACCACCCGCGAGAACCTCGCCAACACCAAGGTCCTCCTTGCCGAGCGCGGAATCTCCGGCCCGATCTGGGCGGTCACCAGTAATTATCACGCCTTCCGCGCCGCCATGCTCTTGCGCCAAGAGAAGATCCCCGGTCACGCCGTCGGCGCCCCGATCGCCCGCTACTACTGGCCAGCCGCGATCATCCGAGAGTACGCCGCCATCCTCTACGACTCCCTAACCTTCACCCTAATCACCTTGAGCCTCACCTTCCTCCCCCTCCTAGGCCTCGCCCTCGCCACCTTCGCGCGATAGTCAGCCAAAGTCGTACGTATTTTCGGCCTCGCGCCGTGCATGGCTGAAGATCACCCGAAAACCACCCCCGAAAGCGACATCTTCAGCCAATAGCGCAATGACACCGTGAACTGGAACGTTATTGGCTGAAGATGGGGCCACTTCGCAACGGTAGAATCAGTGTGGACTACGGCGAGAGGTGAGGGATGAGACTGCTCTTTGTTAGGCATGGCCAATCAGAGTCCAATCTGGCTCGGGATGAGGGGCGGTGGTTGGAGGAGCGGGATCAGCCGCTGACGGCCTTGGGGCATCTTCAGGCGGCCCGACTAGGGGAGATGATCGCGGCTGGGGCCATGGTGGCTCCCGATGTGATCTACAGCTCTTTGCTGATACGGGCGGTGGAGACCACCGCTGGGTTGTCCCGCCATTGCGCAGCCCCCATCCGGGGGCACCTTGATCTCCACGAGGTTGGCGGCCCGAGCCGGGGCCACCATGCGCGGGCCACCCGTACCTCCCATGCTGGCCAATCCCGTACCTCCCTCCAAACCCTCTGCCCAGGGATCGAGTTGCCAGCGCAGGTTGACGAGACCGGGTGGTACCAACTTGGCTACGTCGAATCCTGGCGGCAGGCCTGGCAGCGTGCCCAGCGCGTAACCAACTGGCTCGCGGAACGTTACCTGGACACCGACAAGGTCATCGCCATCGTCGCCCACCAACTCTTTCTCCAAGTGATGGTCCAAGTCCTCATTGACCACCAACCGGATTTCGATGCCAACTGGTATCCAGGGATCTTCAAGTTCAACAACACTGGTACGGCCCTAGCCGCTCAACCGAGCCAGTGGGGTGACCCTATCTGGTTCGAGTGGATCAACCGCGTCGACCACCTCACCCCCGATCAGGTCAGCTACTGAGCGCCAAGGGAGCTGCCAGGAGGACTGTCCCCATAGCACTCAGAACCGCGAAACGCCGATCTGACTAGGCCAGACAGCAGGACCGTCCCCATCCTAGATCCGGACTGACCCCTTGTCGGTTTGGAAGGTGGCGGAGATTAGGCCGGGGTAGCCGGAAGGGGAGTTGAAGGAGATGGCGACGGTGTCGAAGACCTCGGGAACCTGACGACCAAGCCAATCGGAGACCCGCGCTTGGGAACCGGCGATTTCGATCGCTTCGAGGCCGATGGTGGCGGGGAGAGCGGAGGGGAGGACGGAGGGTTCGGAGATCCAGCGGATGAAGTAGGGCACTTGGGGGTCAGCAATCAGACCCATGACCCCGAGTTGGACCCACTCCAGCAAGCGCCCATCGGGGAAACGACGTGAACCGGGCATCGCCGTACGCCCCAACCGTTGTTCAAAAGGCGCCATGTCGTCAACCGAGATCACCCAACCAAGCCAACCCCCACCCTGGGCGCTGCGGGCCCGAACCGCCTGACCATAAGGAGCTTTCTCGGCGGCCGGATGATCTAGCACATCCACAATCTCAATGTAGCGGCCCTCCCGCAGCGGAATCAGCCGCATCTGGGTTCCGAAACCCGGGTGCAAACCACCATCCACAGACCTCACCCCAAGCAAGGATTCTAGGCGGGTGGCCTCCTGTCGCAAACCCATTGGACCGGCCGCGTAAATCACATGATCGAGATGCATACCCCCTATTCTGCCGGTCAACACCCCAAGTCTCGAAATCGGGAAGGAAACTATACGCTCGACTGGGCTTGGTTTCGCCAACTTCGGAACTAGAATAGGATCACCTAAGGGCTAGACGAAAGGTAGGCACCGATGTATCGCAGCATTATTACGGCGTTAGCGCGTAACGAGACGATCAAGCGGTTCCTCATCAACTTCCCGTTAACGCGGCGGGCGATGAACCAGTTTGTGATCAGCGACTCTTGGCCCGAGGTCAAGCAAGCGGTGATCACCCTGATCGAGTCTGGTCGTCGCGTGACCATCGATTACCTCAGCCAAGCCGCTCACAGTGAGGTTGAGGCCGCCACGACGACTGCCACCTATCTGGCGATCCTCGACGAGATTCGCCAGGAGGGTTGGGCGGACCTCGTTGACGTGACCGTGAAGCTGACGGCGCTAGGTTTGTTGGTTCGCCAGGGTGAGCCCTTGGCCAGCGAGAACGCCCGCCAGATCGCCGCCAAAGCCAAAGAGGTTGGCACGAATATCACAATCGACCTTGAGGATGCCACCACCATCATGCGCACCCAGCGTATCGTCCGCGCCTTGCGTCAAGAGTTCCCCGATGTCGGTTGCGTCGTGCGGGCTAATTTGAAGCGTACGGAAGCCGATTGCCGCGCTTTTGCCGACACGCGCGTGCGCTTACGCAAGGGGGCTTATCGGGTGCCGACGCGAGCCGCCCATTCCGATCGCCACGATGTCAATCTCAGCTATGTCCGCTGCCTGAAGATCCTCATGGAGGGTAAGGGTCGCCCGGTCATCGCCACCCACGATCCGATCATGATTGAGATTGCCCAGGAGTTGGCGGCCCACTCTTCGCGCGGGCTAAAGGATTTCGAATTCCAGATGCGTTATGGGGTGCGTCCACTTGAGCAAGCCCGCTTGGCTGACCTGGAGCATATCGTCAGGGTGAAGATCCCCTACGGGCCGGATTGGTATGGCTATATCGTCCGCCGCCTCGGGGAGCGTCCCCGGAACCTGATCTACTTCTTCCGGGCTATCGGGCGCCGCGGGTGAGTGATACCGAAACCGGGCCAATCCCGACCATTCGGAAGCCTTTCGTTGGCCTAGAGATTGTCATTGTGTTGGCGATCTGTTTCGGTCGTTCGGCCCTCTACGCCATCATTTCCTTGATCGAAAAACTGACGCGTGGCGAGCCGTTGGCGGACCAGACGACGACGATGAACCCCTCGATCACCCCGGATCGGCCATGGCTCGATCTGGCCTACCAGCTCTACTATTTCGTCTTCCCCACCGCCACCGTCATGCTCGCCCTCTACCTGCTCTACCAGGCGTACGGTCGGGCCCGCTCGCTAGTCGGTTTCAACCTCGCCGAACCAGGCCGGGACTCACTGCGAGCCCTCGCGATCTGTGCCGCCGTCGGCATCCCCGGGCTAGCCTTCTTCTTTGTCGCCCGCGAACTCGGTCTGAACACCAATATCGTCCCCGCGAACCTAGCGACGACCTGGTGGACGATCCCGATCTTGATCGGCTCGGCGATCGTCGCCGGGGTGAGCGAAGAGGTCATCATGTTGGGTTACCTCTTCACCCGTTTGCGCACCCTCAACTGGGCACCTTTCTGGATTGTGTTCACCTCGGCGATCATCCGGGGGTCGTACCACTTCTACCAAGGATTCGGCGGGTTTGTCGGCAACCTGGTGATGGGCGCAGCTTTCGGTTGGCTCTTCTTGCGCTGGAAGCGGGTGCTGCCGTTCGTAATCGCCCACACGGTCTTCGACATCGTTTCCTTTGTTGGGTACGCGTTGTTGGCGCCGGTGATTAGTTGGTTGTGATTTGAGCCCAGTCGGGGCCGGTTTCACCGAGGGACTCGTCGAGTTTCGCAAACAAGGGTTCGGGGCGGTTTAGGGGGCGGCCCGATTCGATGGCGATCGACTGCCACCTGGCTTGTTGAGTCGAATAATCACCCATCAAGACCGGGTAGTCGGCGTTGCCTTCCTCACAAACCGTCACCATCTGAGGTTGAGCGGCCCACACCCCCGTACCTCCCAGTGCCTCGTAAACCTTTTGGCTCGCGTGGGGCAAGAAGGGGGTGAACATGGTGTTGGCATCGGAAACCACCTGGAGGGCAGTCGCCAAGACGGTGTCGCGGCGACCAGGATCATCTTTCATCTTCCAGGGCTCGGTGTCAGACAGATATTTGTTAGTCGCCTGAACCAGGCGCATCACCTCGGAAATCGCCGCCTTGAACTTGGCTTTGGCCAGCAGATCACCAACCACCCCAAAAGCCCCTCGCGATTGGGCCAGCACGGTCTCGTCGATCTCAAGCCGCGTCCCCGGGGTCGGAATAGACCCGTTATTCTTGAAGGCCATCGCGATCGAGCGGTTGACGAGGTTGCCCCATTCATTGGCCAACTCCGAGTTGGTCCGCCGGACGAACTCATCCCAGGTGAAGTCAGAATCCTGGTTCTCCGGCCCAGCGACCGCGATGTAATAACGCAAGGCATCAGGGCCAAAATCACGCAGGAAATCCCCGACATAGATCACCTTCGAGCGCGAGGTCGAGAACTTCGACCCCGACATCGTCAGGAACTCGGAGGAGACGATCTCGGTCGGCAGATCTAGCACGCCTAACCGCGACGGCGTGCCGCCAGTATCCCCTTGGCCATTGGCTCCCAACAGGATGCCCGGCCAGATCACGGAATGGAAGGTGATGTTGTCTTTGCCCATGAAGTAATAGCCCCGGGCTTCAGGATTCTGCCACCACTGCCGCCAGGCCTCTGGCTCACCCTTCCGGCGCGCCCACTCGACCGAAGCCGACAGATAACCGATTACGGCGTCGAACCAGACGTAGATCACCTTCATCGGATTATCCCGCCAACCGTCGAGCGGAATCGGAATCCCCCAGTCGAGGTCGCGGGTAATCGGGCGCGGTTTCAGATCCTTCAGCAGTTGCAGAGAGAAGTTCATCACATTGGGACGCCAGTCCTGCCGGGTCGATAACCAACTACCCAAAGACGCCGACAAGGCCGGCAGATCGAGGAAGAAATGCTCAGTTTCGATGAACTTCGGCACTTCACCGTCCAGGCGGGAGTGGGGTTTGATCAGGTCGATTGGGTCCAACTGATTGCCGCAAGCATCACACTGATCGCCCCGCGCCCCATCGGCCCCACATAGCGGGCAGGTGCCCTCGATATAGCGATCAGCCAGCGTCCGTCCGGTGCTCGGCGAGATGGCGCCCAGCTGGGTTTTCGCCACCACATAACCATTGGCATGCAAGGAGCGGAACAGCTCTTGAACGACCGCGCAATGGTTGCGAGTCGTCGTGCGCGTGTAGAGATCATAGGCTAGCCCGAGCCCGCGCAGATCCTCGGCGATCACCTGATGATATTTGTCGGCCGTCGCCTGCGGGCTCAGGGACTCCTTGTCGGCTTGGACCTGGATCGCCGTGCCATGCTCATCGGTCCCCGACACCATCAGGACATCATTGCCGACCATCCGCTGATAGCGGGAGAAGACATCCGAGGGGACGCCAAACCCTGAAACATGCCCAATGTGACGCGGTCCATTTGCATACGGCCAAGCCACGGCCGCCAGTATCTTTGCCATGGGGCTCATCCTATCTAACTCTATTTCCCAAGTTCGAGGGAAAAAGATCGGTGGTCGGGGATTAGTAGCTCATTTGATCGGGCCGCAGGTGATCGGTCCGGTTCAGCCACTGCAACCAGACGGCGTCGTCCTCGTCCCCAGGAATCGTCACCAGGGTTGTACCAGTGTTGTTATTAATGAAGTACGGTTGGAAGCGGTCGGCCTGCAGGTCGGGCTCCCAACCAAGCAAGACGCGGATCATCAGGGAGGTGAAAAGCCCGTGGGTGACCAGGGCGATCACCTCATCAGTGTCGCGATACTCGTCAACCAACTCGCCGACCAAGGCTTGGGCACGCCGCCAAGACTCCACCCAGGGTTCCAGGTCACGATCGTACCAACCCTCATCGCCGAGGGTCGACGGCAACAGTAAGTGGGGGCAGAGTAAGCGCAGTTCGGCGGCCCCCGATCCCGGGATCGCCTCGCGAACCCGCTCCGCTCGCGGGCCGTAGCGGAAGACCCCGCCAGTCTCAAATAGATCGAGGCGGCCTTCGACCTCCAGTTCGCAGGCCTCAGCGAGCGGTGCCGCTGTCTGAACAGCCCGAACCATCAAAGAACTTAATAAACGATTTGGGATCGGTAATAGCCCGTCGGCGAAGGCCGAAGCTAAGGCTTCGGCTTGGACGTGACCGAGCTCCGACAAGGGCTGATCAACATGGTCGATTGGCTCCCCCAACTCCCAAGCGAGGTTCGCCAAGGACTGCCCGTGGCGGACAAGCAGCAACTTCATACTGTCCCCTTTCGTGGCCACCATAGCAGACCCATCTCCAGGCCTGCTAGATTCATGACATGGCGAATTGTATTTATGTGCTGGCCCCCGAGGCCCTAGTCGGAAAATCTGCGATCGCCCTTGGGGCATTAGAATCATTTATCCAAGCGGGGCTCAGTGTGGGAGTCTTCCGCCCGATCACGAAAACTGGTCATGACACCACCCTAGAGACCCTGCTCGAGGCGACGGGCAGTGACCAACCCTATGAGCAGGGTTGTGGGGTGACCTACGATGCCGTCCGGCGGGACACCACCGGCGCTTCCATGACAATCATTGAAAAGTTTGCGACGCTGGCGGCGGCTTACGATGCCGTAGTCATCCTGGGGTCCGATTACTCTGATGTGATCACCCCGATCGAGTTCTCGCTTAATGCTCAGATCGCGGCCAACCTTAATGTACCGGTGTTGTTGGTGAAGTCGGCGCGCGGCAAAACGCCCGCTGACCTGCGTCACGCCGCCGAGTTTAACCTGCGCGAACTCAACAAGCATCGGATCTCGCCGCTTGGGGTGGTCGCCCTTGGTGCCGATGGCGCACCGCTCGATCAATACGAGTCCGAGTTGGCGCGTCTGGCGCTGCCCCTAACGATGGTCTTGCCTGGCATGATCACCTCGCTGGTGGAGTTGCCCGGGAGCTTTGTCTCTTTGGCCCATGCCACCGATACCTCCGTGCGGACCCCCTTGCGCTTGCAATACGAACTGATGCAGCGGGCCCGGGCCGATCGGCGGACGATCGTCCTACCCGAGAGTGGTGAGGATCGGATCCTCGCTTCGGCGGCGATCGTCCTGGAACGGGGGGTGGCGAACCTGATCTTGCTCGGCGGCGCCTCCACCATCCTGGCTCGGGCTGGGGAACTAGGGCTCGATCTGAGCGCCGCCAAGATCCAGGACCCTAATGATCCCGCCTTGGTGGAGACCTTCGCGGCCGAATACGCCCGGCTGCGGGCCCACAAGGAGATCACCCTCGATCAGGCGCGGGTCACGCTAACCGACCCGTCCTATTTTGCGACGATGATGATCCACTTTGGCTTGGCTGATGGCATGGTCTCGGGCGCGATCAACACCACCGCCAACACCATCCGCCCGGCCTTGGAGTTCATCAAGACCACCCCGGGGGTGAAGATCGTCTCCGGTTATTTCCTGATGTGTTTAGCCGACCGAGTCCTGGTGTTCGCGGACTGTGCGGTCAACCCCAATCCGACCGCTGAGCAGCTGGCCGACATCGCGCTGGCTTCGGCGGAGACCGCCCGCTCGTTCAATATCGACCCCCGGGTCGCCTTGCTGTCCTACTCGACGGGGGCTTCCGGAACGGGCCCCGATGTTGATCTCGTACGAGAGGCGACGCGCTTGGCCAAAGAACGGGGTGGCGATCTGCCGATCGAAGGCCCGATCCAGTTCGACGCGGCGATTGACCCGGTGGTAGCGCGGACCAAGTTGCCGAACTCGCCAGTGGCGGGCCAAGCCACCGTCTTCATCTTCCCCGATCTCAACACCGGAAACACCACCTACAAGGCGGTGCAACGGACCGCCGATGCCATCGCCATCGGCCCAATCCTCCAAGGTCTCCGCAAACCGGTCAACGACCTCTCCCGCGGTGCCCTAATCGACGACATCGTCAACACCATCGCCATCACCGCCATCCAAGCCCAAGCCGAACCCGGAGTGGCGTCGTAACCGTATTACGCCAATAACGTGCTGTCGCTGAGGGTGGCTTTGGAGGTGGCGAACCAGTTTAGGAGGTCGGCGGTGGTGGCCGAGGCTTTCTCGACTTCGGTGAGGGAGTGGAGGATCCGGCCTTCGTGCATCATGACGAGGCGGTTGCCGAGGCGGAGGGCGTGCTCCATATTGTGGGTCACCATCATCGCGGTCAGGCCGCGCTCGGCGATGATCTCGGCGGTGAGCCGCAAGATCAGTTCACTGCGTTCTGGGTCGAGGGCGGCGACGTGTTCGTCAAGGAGCAACAAGTCTGGGTGAGTGAAAGAGGCCATCAACAAGGAGAGGGCTTGACGCTGGCCACCCGACAACAAGCCAACCCGCTGGTTGAGGCGGGCTTCGAGGCCTTGTTCGAGGGTGAGGAGCTGGGTCCGAAACTCAGACCGGCGGGCCTTGGTCAGACCGCGCGCTAGGGTGTGGCGCTTACCACGATTAACGGCGACGGCGAGGTTCTGCTCGATGCTCAAGTGTGGGGAGGTGCCAGCATTTGGGTCTTGGAAGACCCGCGCTACCTGGCGGGCGCGCTTGTGGTCGGGTAGACGGGTCACATCATTGCCATCGATCGCGATCGTCCCGACGTCAACCATGATCGCCCCGGAGATCGCGTTGAGCAAGGTGGACTTCCCAGCGCCATTGGAGCCGATGATCGTGACGAAATCACCCCTTTGTAGTTCCAGGTTGATTTCAACCAGCGCCCGACGCTCGTGCATGGTGCCGGGATGGAAGGTCTTGGAGATATTGTCGAGCCGCAGCATCAGCGATCCCCCTCCGACTCGCCATAAAGACTAAGGGGGACGCCTGGGCCAGTTGGCTTGGTCCCGACACTAGCCCGGCCCCGACTGTGGGCCTTCTGGACCCCGGAGTCAACCAAAGCGAAAGGCGAGAACTGGTTTGGTTCCACCGCCATCGGCGCTGGTAGTTTCGTCCGGCCCTTCCAGGGGGTCAACTTGGTGACTAGCGCGTGGGCGCCCTTGGAATGGGACAGGATCAGGGCCGTCACCACCAACACCGCCGACATTAGCTTCATGTCAACGTTGTCGAGGAAGTTGACCTTGAGGGCAAAGAAGAGGACGACCCGGTAGAGCACCGAGCCGAAAGCTACCCCGACGGTCATCAGCCAGATGA
>JAIRKB010000057.1 GCA_031260385.1 Propionibacteriaceae bacterium
AACACCTAGCTTAACTCGATCTCGTCGAACGAAGTCCGGTTCTTCTTGGTGCAGATCGAGGCTTGGCGCATCGGCGACTCCGATCCGGCGCCTAGATTCAATGTCGTGGAGAGTCCCAATGATTGGGCCAAAACCATTAGTCGTACGGCTGGAAAGGACACTCCAGATCGGCATCAAACCGGCCCACTTAGCGATGTCGGTCGACTCCCGGAAAAAGGTTGTTACCGTGTCCCTCTACATTGACAACGGGGATAAGGATGAGAACAAGGAGTTCTTCGACACCCTGCGCCAAGCGCGGGCGGAGATTGAAGAAGCCCTCGGAAGACTCGACTGGCATCGCCTCGATGACAAGCGCGCCAGCATTGTGAGTGTCAGCAAGAAACTAGATTTTCAGTCCGCAGGCGACCGAGAGTCGGCTGTACGCTGGTTAGTTGAAACCGGCGACCGCTTCATCGAGGTGTTTACCGCGTACGGGCGGCCTTGATCAGTAGGCGCGCCAGCAGCGCCCTCTGTCCAGTACTAAGTGGAACCTATGAGCAGTCCAGAGACCCCCCGCTCGACCTCCTCTATTATATGTCGTCGCCCGGGAGGCTGAGACCGATGCGTGCCTCAATATCCTCGGCGGTCGGGATGAGGTCTTCGTATTCGGCGGGTAGCTTATCGAACAGACGATACTCACTGACACCGATTGGGCTGGTGATGCCGCGGAACGCGTACTCGGCGACTAACCCGGCTTTACTCTTACACAACAGAATTCCAATGGTCGGCTCGTCACGATCACTGGCGATCAGGTCGTCCACAGCGGAAACGTAGAAATTGAGTTTGCCAGCATACTCAGGCTTGAAGTCGCCTGCCTTGAGCTCGATCACCACATAACATCGCAGTTTAAGGTGGTAGAACAGTAGATCGATGGCGTACTCGCGGCCTTCGATCTCGACGCGATACTGCTCACCAACAAACGCGAACCCAGCGCCTAACTCGATCAATAGTCGCGCGATGTTGCCCACAAGCTCGTCTTCGATTTCGCGCTCAACCATGCCATTGCGGTAGTCAATGAAGTCGAAAATGTAGGGATCTTTTAACACATCCTGGGCTAGGTTGGCTTGAGGGGAACCCAGTTGCTCGCGGAAGTTGGTCGTCTTAGGAGCCAATATCTGCCGGTGGTAGGTGCGATCGAGCAAAGCTGATTCAAGGCGTCGGACTGACCAGCTTTGCGATCCACTCTGCTCGGCGTACCACGCCCGCTCGATCGGGTCTTTCGCCTTCTCGATCAACAGGATCATGTGAGACCAGGTAAGTTTTGCAGACAGTGTCTGCAAAACTTGGAGGTCTGGATAGGCCTCAGCCAGCTTCTGCATAGATGCGAGGTTTCGCGCCGAGAAACCGCGCAGCCGAGGATTACTCCCCCTGATGTCACGAGCCAGGTTCGGGACAAAAGCGTTGCCCCACTCGCGATGCCGGTTTATTAGGTGTCCCACATCCCAATACAGCATGACCAACTCGGTGTTTGCAGCGACCATCGCTCTCTGACGGGCGGCAGCAATCCGCGCCTTGATCTCGTCGACAACTGCAAGGTATTCAGGATTGTTTATCAGCATCAGACTGCCTTCCTCCAACATGATCCAACAGTACGAGAGACGTCAGACATTTCCAGGCTGGTAGTTTCCCAGTCGCTGGCTGCGCCGATTCCCCTACCAAGTCCGCGACCCCATTCAAAGGTGCTTAGTCCGGGCGAAATGAGCCATCGGTTATGCTGATATCTTAATAACGGCGTCGATACTGCCTCCACGTAATGGCCGCTTGGGCGATCGCGCGGAGAGCGGAGAGTGCATATGGTGACTGACCAAGAAATCCAGCCGACCCCGGAGGGGGATCGGGAGATGAGGCTTCGGTTTGCTGGGGTTTGTACGGTTTGCGGGGAGGAGATTGCGAAGGGAGTGCGGGCTGTCTACAGTCCGGCGACCAAATCCGTACATCACGTCACCTGCCCCTCCCCAGACCCCGGCACTCCCGACCCCGGCACCCCAGACCCCGGCACTGCCGGTGCGTCGGCGAGGCAGGAGTACGAGCGGCGGAAGGCGAAGGACCAGGCCACGATCCAGGCGCAGACTGACCGGGCTCAAGCCATGTTCGGGCAGGGTCTCGTCGGTCGGATCGCCACCCATCTGGCGGTTGATCATCGGCCGCGACCCTCCACCGAGGTCTGGGCGCAAGGGGCGGTCGGTGAGGAGCGGGTAGCCGCCAGACTGGATGCGCTAGCTGATGTCGGCGTCACCACTCTCCATGACCGTCGCATTCCCGGTACGTCTGCCAACATCGATCACATCGCGATCACCCCTTGGGGGGTCTGGGTGATCGACACCAAACGTTACATCGGGAAACGTCCCGAGGTCTACACCGAAGGCGGTTTCCTTGGCATCGGGAGTACGCCGCGACTGAAGGTCGGAGGTCGAAAAAAGGACCAACTCGTCGATGGCGTTCTCCGCCAATGCTCCCTCGTCCAGACCGCGCTCGGCGACTCAATCCAAGTACGCGGTCTACTATGCTTCATCGACTCCGACTGGCCCCTAATCGGTGGCGACTTCACCATCCGAGGCATCCGAGTCTGCTGGCCAAAGCGCCTCGCCAAGGAGCTCCTACAACCCCGTACCCAACCAACCGTCGACACCACAGAAGTCAGCCGCCTACTCGCCACCAGGTTCCCAGAAGCCTAACGACAAGAGCCTTTTTGAATCAGGTCATTCGCCTGTTCAGCTAGAGTTGGGTGTATGGCTGAATTGGCCCTTTGGGAGCAAGTCTCATCGTTACCTCTGCGCGACCAACTGGACTTGGTCGAACGCATCGAGGCAACCATTCCCCGCGTTCGGGATGCCTTTCTTCCAAATGACACCAATGCTCTGGCGGATGCGCTCGCGCGGGCTCGCGAGGAGACGACCACTCATCCAGAGGAGCTGCTGACCGCCGAAGCTCTTGTCGAGTCGATTAGGGCTGAGTTACTGGTGTGAGGTACTGGCTCCAGGTCTCACAGATTGCTCAAATATGTGTCAGAATGGGCAGGTGACGAAATCAGAGGTGGTGCGGATCGAGGTTCGCTTGATTGGTGTGGAGGATCCGGCGGTTTTTCGGGTGTTGGATGTGTTATCCGATCTCGATTTGGGAAAGCTTCACTGCGTACTGCAACTAGCCCTGGGTTGGACGAATTCTCATCTCCACGGCTTCAGTCTGGTAGACCCTTTTTGCATGGAACCTGGAGGCGACGAGCGGCGATGGGTTGACATCCCGGGTTACACCAAATACAACCTGGACGTTGAGGAGACTGACCAGGACGAAAATGAGACCAGTTTGGGGACTATGCTTCGCTCGGGCCCGCTCTATTATCAGTACGATTTCGGTGATGACTGGATCCACAAGATCGAGTTGTCGAGCCAGGAACCCGAGTTGTTACCCCAAGGTGAGTGGGCGCAAATCGTCAGTGGTTCCGGGCGATGCCCTTTGGAGGATGTTGGTGGACTATCCGGCTGGGCGGAGTTCAAGGAAGCGCAAACGGGCAGCGACTATGAGCACCGCCGTCATCTGCTTGCGTGGGTGGCACATACCCCGACTTCCATCGATCCTTCGAGACTCCACGAGTTCGACCTTGATCTTGCCAACCGCCAGTTGAGTATGCTGGCCCTTCCGGTTTTGGATACGTACGACAAGTCGACGCTAATCAGTCGAGTCTTGGCTAACCCCAGACCCCTCACCCAGGCTGCCATTCTGGGCACGGGTTGCTTGGTAGATAACCCTGATGAGGTCGATGTCCTAGACCAGCAAGCTTTTCTTCGTCCTTTTCGCTGGTTTGTCGAACGTACGATCAATGGGTTGGCGCTGACAAAAGCGGGGTGGCTGCCGCCGACGATCGTCCAGGCAGCCGTTGCGGATCTTGGCGAACGATGGGGTGTTATTGGCAAGGCGAATCGTGAGATCGAAGTTTGGCAGGTCGCTGGACTTCGTGCCGAGGTGACGCGCCTTGGGCTAATCCAAAAACGCAATGGCAAGCTTCATGCCACGAAGGCGGCCTGCCGTGTAGTTGATAATGACGAGGCACTTTGGGATCTGATAGCGCAACGAATGGCGACGCGCTGGGTTAGTGAGGGGCATCGGGTTGCCACCGGGTTCTTTATGCTGGCGCTCACCTCCGAGCGCCCGATGACCATCGATGCCCTGAGTGCTTTTTGCTTGCTTGGTTTGCTGATCAATCGCTTTGATCGCGCCGATGGTAGTCAGCTCAGCAAGCAGGATGCCTGGAGTCAAGTCAGTGAGCAGTGGCACTGTTTCCGCTACCTTGGTTTGATTGACGGGGCTTGGGGACGACCGGACGCAGAGTACAGCTTCGCCCCGGCCCTGCGCGCCTTCGCTTCAGCCGTCCTCCTCAGCGGTACCTCCCGATAGTGATTGGGCAGGCTGCCTTTCGCGGCGTTGTAATGACCCCTAACACGACAGGCCCTGCATTTGGCATTACAAAGGCACGATGTCGAGGGTTGGATCGATTTGGCGGATATCTTGCTCATCGGTGGTGTAGATCCGGCCGCGGGTTCGGCGGCCTAAGAGGGCGACATGTCCGTCTACGATATCTGACGTGCCGCTCGCGCTCAGCAGGATTCCGACGGCTTTGGCGGTCTCTTCGTCGAGCGGGTCGACTCGTACGGCTTCGGTCGTTAGCAAACGCGCGAGGCTGTGCTGGCGGGGGGAGCCCCGCCAAACTTGCGCCACCACCCCAGCAGGAACCAGCGCGGGAATCTCATCGCGGGTGATCACCATAGCTAGCGCAACCAGGCGCGGATCGCGGCGTTCGAGGGCGATTAAGGCGCCTGCATCAAGAATCGCCGGGATCATGTAGCCGCCAAAACCGGCGACCGTAAGCCCAGGGTTTCTTCCGCCCAAGCGATATCGGACAGACTTAAGCCACCGATCTCGGCCACCATCTCGGCGACAACGGCGCGCGCTGAAGCCCAGTCTGGCTCGCGGAGAGCAAGCCGAGAAAAGTACGCCGACACGTTTGCCGCATCCCCAGCCGCCACGGCGTGTTCCGCCTTAGTGGCCACCTCGTCAGGCACCGAGATTGTGATTCTCTTCATACAATAATCATACATGCTGTCCGCCCAGGCTCAGGCTGATCACCTCAAGTCACCCGATTGGTTACTCACCCTAGACAATGTAATAGAAACAGCAGTCTGTGCGACACGACGAAAGAGTAGACTGTACTACTTTGTACGTACGTTAACCCAGGACCCCCAAGGGCTGGGTTATTTGGGGGTGTTGATGACGCTGATGTCGAGGGTGAGGTGAACCTCGGCTTGGGAGTTACCACGATCCCACCTCAGATTTTCGAGCGCTTTCCCGTTTTCCCAGGTCACGTCGAAGCTGAAGAAGCCGGTTGTCTCATCGTAATGCTCTGGGGCGTAGGCCTTCATATAGATTCCTGTCCACGACTCGCCGCGTGAGCCAGTCTTGACGGTAGTCTCTGTTTCCGAGTAGATCCGGTCAAAGCTGACCGTGAGCGTCTCGGCCGAGGTGTGGAGACAAAGGATCACGGTGAAAGGAAAGTGGGTCTCGACCAGTTGGGCGTCAACACCAAAGTCGTAATACTCCCCCGTACCCTCGGCCGTGCCACACCAACCAATCTCCTCAGTCCGATCCAAGGTCACGATCACAGCGCCAATAGTGGAGTGAATTGGCCGCCAACCAGCCAAGGAAGCATCGAGGGTCACCGTATATGCCGCCGGTTCGGCACCCTCAATGGTCACCGGGTCACTCGGATTATTGGCAGGCGCCTCATCCCCGCAGGCGGTTAGCCCCGCTAGGGAGAGCATCGTGGCGAAAGCAAAAGCTAAAACTCTCTTTGTGCGCACAGCGCACCTCCAATACCGTCGGGTCCCGGCCAGCGGGAGGTCAAATGGGGCAGCGCTGGAGCTCTAGACCAACCGTTCTTAGTCCTTGTCCAACGGCTAAAGCCATTCTAGCCCAGGCGACCGCCAAGCCGTGACCCGGCACCCTCGGAGGCGGAGACTCTTGCGATCATCGACAAACGAGTTTGTGAAGCAATCTCTGGTAACAATATTGCCTATCGTTACGAATTATGTAACGATAGGTGTTATGAATACCTATGCGGTGACCGGAGATCCTCAACGAGTGCCAGCGCCAATGTTGGCTGATTGGGTGTTGTCACGAGGCTATACCGCCTTAACAACGACCGAGGCGGCGAAGCTTCTTGAGGTGCCTGCCTCTCAGGTCAGAGTGCGGCTCCACGAACCAGTCAAGCGTGGTGAGTGGGTGGCGATATCAAAAGGCTTGTGGGTGCCGGTGCCGCCGCCGTACCGATCTTGGGGCGCACCGCCAGCCTTGGATTTCTTAGACGCCCTTATGCAGCATCTAGGTAGAATTTACTACGTCGGTTGGCTGTCGGCCGCCGCAATCCACGGGGCGGCCCACCACGCCCCGCAGGTTACCCAAGTGGCCGTGTCGATACCAGTGAGAAACAGAGCAGCGGGACGCAACCGGATCGAGTTCTACACTCGTACGACCGTTGGCAGGATCCCAGTTGTTCATCACCGCTCGGCGACTGGGGATGTTCCAATATCCTCGCCCGAGGCAACCTGCCTGGACTTGCTCGCCAATCCGCGGGTTGCTGGCGGGATCGATAACGCGGCGACTGTTGTGGTCGGTCTAGCCGAGGAGGGAGCTTTGGCCGTTGACAGAATTGGAGCACTTGCCGACCGGTTCCCCACGTCCGCCTTACGCCGAGTTGGATACATCTTGGAGAACCACACAAGGATGTCGAGTCTCGACCAGATTCGCAGGCTGGCACTGGGGGGCGCGTCTGACCGATCACTGCTGGAACCGGATGGTGCACGGCGCGGTCGGATTGACCAAGGCTGGAACCTCCAAATCAACCTCTCTTTGGAGGTGGAGTCGTGATCCCTCAGAACATAATCACCGCATGGTCCCTGACTCACGCGTGGAGCAGCACGGAGCAGGTCGAGCAAGACTTGATTTTGTCCCGAGCAATCTGCTTGATTGCCACCAACGAGTACTTAGGGGAAGAACTAGCATTCAGAGGCGGTACTGCGCTGCACAAACTACACCTGCCTGTTGCACATCGCTATAGCGAAGACCTTGATTACGTACGTTCGACTGGTGGAGGGGTAGGACGTCTTCTTGACACACTAAAGGATATTGGACGAAACCTTGGCTTCGCCGCGACCTCCCAGATTAGTGAGCATCCAAAGGTGCTGTGGCGAACAAGAGCAGAGAACGGCCTACCTCTGCGAATCAAGATCGAAGTCAACACCCACGAACGTTCACCGGCTCTTCCGTTAATCAAAAAACCGTTTAGCGTGGAATCGCTCTGGTGGAGTGGACGCGCCAATGTGCGCACTTTCCAGTTCCCTGAGCTTATTGCAACGAAACTGAGAGCCTTGTATCAGCGTTCGAAGGGTCGTGACTTGTACGACATGTGGCTGGCGCTGACTAAGGGGGGCGTCGATCCTAGTCAGATCCTGGCCGCTTTCGATCCGTATCGACCAATCGGTTACACAGCGAAATCTGCTGTCGCAAACCTTCAAGCGAAGCTGAGCGAAGGCCGTTTTCGCAACGATCTCGATCCCCTTCTAGCGAGTGCAGAGAAAGACTACGACATTGACGGTGCTGCCAAGATGATCATCGAGGTGCTTCTCAACAGACTGTAAGTTTGCTCTGAAACGCGATTCCAGACTCTCAGCCTTGCCGACCCTCACCCTTTCCAACAATAAACAACGACCGAGCGGGCCATTCGGGCCGTACCCTTAACGCCGGCAAAGTCCGCTTCCCTACTGTGAGGTTCCGCCGGCACGTCTTCACCGACGAAGCCTAGTTCCGCTAGCCCAACCAAGTCTGATTTTCCGGTTGGAGTGACGATGGCAAAGGTGAAGAAGATGATAATCCCGGCGATGAGTACGGCGATAATCAAGCCCATGGCGTTCCTTTCGTATCTACAACAGGTAAACCGCCACCGCGGCTCGTTTATTCCAGCCGCCTTCTGGGAAAAAATGTCTGAGCCCTCTTCTAGACTCCTAGGCATGACTACATTTCAGAATCGGGCAGCCACTGCCCTACTAGTTATTGATGCCCAAGTTGGCGTGCTGGTGAACACAGTCCACCGTGACGAGGTCGTGGAACGCATCGGCGTCTTGGTTGCCAAGGCGCGGGCAGCGGGGGTGCCCGTGGTGTGGGTTCGCCATAGTAGCGAGACTCTGGTGGAGGCCAGCGACGACTGGCAGATCACCGCCGAGTTGTCACCAGCCGCCGGTGAAGCGATCGTTGACAAGCGGTTTGGCGACTCTTTCGAGGACACGACCTTGGGCGATCACCTAGCTGAGCTCGCGGTGGGGCATCTGGTTATCTGCGGGGCCCAGTCTGACGCCTGTGTGACAGCGACCCTATTTGGAGCCTTTGTACGGGGGTACGACCTAACTCTGGTGAGCGATGCTCACTCGACTGAGGATTGGTCTGACTACGGGCTGCCGGCCCCGGAAGGGGTGATTGCCCTGGTCAACCTGACCTGGCAATTCCAAAAGGCCCCTGGTCGTCTCGTCACCGTCGTTGACACCGAATCCCTCAGCTTCGACTGATCTGCCAACGCTTCCTCTGCCCACTGACTAACGACCGCTACCCCTGGGACGGCTGGTTCCTTTCGAGAACCAGCCGTCACCATGTAGTCTTTTTCGGGAGGGAGGGTTGGATGGAAGTAGTTCGATTCACCTGGGGCGGGGTGCTGAAGGTGGTGTTCAACGCGGTGGCTAGACCGCCGGTGGACTTGGCTCGATTCTATGTCGATCGCGATCGGACCCTGATATATCGCTGGCTGCGCGATGAAGCCGCTCCCCCGCCAAACCGCCTGGGCCCGATCGTACGGTTTGTCATGGACTCGACGCACGAGGCGGAACGGGCCAAACTCCGGATCGAGATGAATGCCTACATCGAGGCGTCGACCCTCGAGGACCCGGTCAAGACGGCCTTGATCGAAGAAGGTGACTTCGAGACTTACGTTGCAGCTGTGCTACGACTCGCCTTAACCGAGCGCCGAAAAAAGCCCCGGGAGGATCCACCGCCAACCCGCCTCGTCGTCCCGCTTGTCACGATCGTTTTCGCGCTCCTGGCGGCGATATCCGGCGGGTTGATCTGGAACCTGGTCAATCATCTGGCCAGTTGGGGTTACTACATGGGTGGCTCCGGCAATGAGCCAAGCGGTGTAGCAGGGCTCCTGTGGGGTCTGATTATTGGTCTACCGATCATCATCTGCGCCGAACTCACCTTGGGGTTCACCAAGGTCACGCCCGAAACACTGAAACTGGATCAGGGTCTTACGGTGGGACTATTCTCTTTGGCAACCGCAGTGGCAGGGTTCATCTTCTACAACTCCGGAATCAGGGGGACGATCGAAGGACTAGCCCTCCCGTACGCCGCTCAGGAACTCACCATCGCCCTCACCCACGCCACGATACTGTCGAGCCTCCCCCTGCTGACGATCTTCGCCGCCCAGGGTTTTCGACCCCGCAACCCCCGCTTACTCATCCTCATCTTCGGACTACCAGTAGTAGTGCCAGGGTTAGCGGCCCTAGGCACAGCGCTAGTTGGCCTACCAGAGTCAGAGGTCGCCCAACTGCGCGGTTTCGTCGTCGGACTACTACTACGCTTGTCAATGTTCATCTCCACCTGGACGCTCCTAAGCGGGTCCCTCAAACCCTCAACAAGCCCAACTTGACCCCCCTTGGCTATTGGGCGACTAGAGTGAGGGTGGCTAGCATCGCTTTGATGTCGGCGTCGACTCGGTCGGTCAGTTCGGGGGGTGCGGTGGAGATTATGTAGT
>JAIRKB010000080.1 GCA_031260385.1 Propionibacteriaceae bacterium
AGGAACCTACCGTGTGGTTGACTGTTATCGTCTGGGAAGAAGGGTCGTATGAGGGGAACGTGGATTAGGAACGCGGGTCAGTGGGCTGGGAATGCTCGTCAGCGACGGCTTGTGCAGACGTTTGTCTTCTTGATCGTGTTCGCTCTGGTCTTTGGGGTGGTGGTTGTCGTGTTCCGCCGTCCTTCAGATTGGGTAGCCTTTTGGGAGTTGGCGGGCAGGATTTGGTTTGCTTATGCGGCCCTGTTCGTAGGTTTGCTGATTAGCCTCCTGCCTAGAAAGCCGGTCAAGGTGAGGATTGATGAGTGGGGCATTTATGTCGATCAGGAGGGCGATCATGTGAAGATCGCGTGGCACGATGTGGTGTGGTCTAACTCATCGTTGGGTGACGCGAGATTGGTATTGGAGCAGCGAGATGATCCGCAGTTGGGCTCAAGGGCGGCTATTGAGATTGACATGGTGAACTTCACTCGTGCCCAATGTGAGCAGATCTTCGAAGCGGTGAGGCGGCTATCCGTACCCGAAGGAACTGGTGGTGTCCAAGCTGGGATAACCTCCCATACTCCGACCAGGCACCCGGTTCAGTCGCGGTCGTGGAAGAGTCGCTCCAGCCTTGGCCTTCGTGTCATCGTTTGGATCACCGCGTTTCTGCTTGTTTTGCTCCTGATCGGAGGGGTTGATGCCTCACGCAGTGAGGGCTGGGCGCACGTGATGATCCCGCTGGCACTAGCTTGTGGGATGGGGCTCATACCGGTGTTTGTCCGGGATCTGGCGCTCAATGGCCGTTTGACGGTTACGGTGGACGAGGCTGGGGTGCGTCTCGACCGGCGGTTTAGGCACTATGTGTTTGCGTTTACTGATATCGCTAGTGTGACGTATGTTTGTGCGGGCGACATGGACGCGTCCGTCTACCTGATGATTGAGCCCACGCCGGGGTACTATGCGCGTACCGGTCAGCGGCCAGCGATCCGTTTGTGGCCCAAGTGGAAGATTTACCAGAAGCGTTTCAAACAGATTCAGTTTGCTGACCTTCGGTCCAGGATTGCTCGAGGCGTTGAGAACGCCGGTGGTGCCTACATCGAACGGTGATGTTATCGTCTGGGAAGGAGGGTGGAATGGGAGATACGGGGTCTGTATGGGGTAGTGATGTAATCGGCAGGAGAAGGGGGTTCTGTGGGTAAGATGTGGAATGGAGGCGTGAGCCAATGGGTCGGGAATGCGCGCGTGCGTTCGCATGCGGGAAGACCGGTCTTCGTGATGGTGTGGTTTCTGGTTTATCTGGTTGTGAGCGCCTCTGACTGGGATGCCTTTTGGAACTCCATGGGCAAACTAAGGTTCCTTTGGGTGCTGCTGTTGGCAGTTTTGTTGTATTTCATTCGCTCTATTAAGCCTGTCACGGTGAGGGTTGATGAGTGGGGCGTACATCTGGATCAGGATGGTGAACATGCGACGGTCGCGTGGACTGATGTGGTGTGGTCGGACTCGTCGTTTAGTGCTTTAGCAGTGGTGTTGGAACAACGAGATGATCCAGTTTCGGGCCCGCTTGGGACGATCGAGATTGATATGGAGAGCTTCACCAGTGTCCAGTGCGAGCAGATTCTCGACATGTTTAAATGGGTTCGTAAAGAGCATTCTTGCGCTCCGATCACACCTCACACCCAGCGCCCGCCCGTGGTTTATCAGCGGTCCTGGCACGGGAGCACGAGTCTTGGTCTTCGGGTATTTCTCTGGAGCTTGGGGATTGGTGTCGGGATTTTCTTGTTCGTTGTGGCTTGTAGCTTCCTCGCTGATGGCGTAGTGCTGCTTTCATTGGCGATAGCGCTAGGTTTGATTTTCCTGGCACTGCTTTTCGTCCGGGCGGTTGGGACCTATGGTTCCTTGACTGTGACTGTGGATGAGGTTGGGGTGTGTCTTGACCGGCGGTATCGTCGCTATGTGTTTGCGTATGCCGATATCGCGTGTGTGACGTTTGCCCATAGTGATTTGGATGGGGCTGCTCGCCTGGATATTAAACCGACTGCGAGCTATCTCGCGCGTACCAACCAGCGGCGGATGGGTCAAGTGTGGCCTAAGTGGAGTATTTATCAGCAGATTTTCACCCGGAACCAGTTCGCTGACCTACGGTCCTGGATTGTTCGTGGCGTTGAGAAGGCCGGTGGTAAGTACGTCCCTGATGGCAATCGGCCTAAGCTTGCTCATCGCGCCAAGAAAGCGGGCGCTCGGCGCTCCGCAGAGTTGAGGTACGATCGTACGGAAGATGCTGTTCTGTCTGACGAAAATCGGCCATTGCCGAGTGTCGCCGAACTGCAAAACAGTAGAGTAGGACGCCGCAAAACGGTAGAGTAAAACGCCGCAAAATGGTAGAGTAGCAACATGGTCGACTACATTCGCCGGGTCCTTGACGCTACTTTGGACACCTACCAGCCTCTGCTCGCCGCTGTCGAACTGTATGGTGCCAAAGGGGTTGGCAAAACCATGACCGCTTCCCAACGCGCTGCGAGCGTCCTGCGTCTCGATATGGCAGTGGACGTCCAACGTCTTAACGCTGATCCCAAAATCATTACCGAACTTCCCGCTCCGCTCCTGATCGATGAATGGTCAAGAGCTCCGCAATCATGGGATCTTGTTCGCCGGGCGGTTGACGATGGCGCCCCTGACGGGCGTTTCCTGTTGACCGCAAGCGCCACCGTGCCTGACGATATCCCAGTTCACTCCGGCGCTGGGCGGATCGTCGGTTTTCAGATGCGTCCGATGAGCTTGGCTGAGCGTGGACTAACCAAACCATCTGTCAGTTTGACTGACTTACTCAAGGGGTCGACCAAGATCAGTGGGCAGACCGAAATGCGGATGGCAGGTTATGTGCACGAAATTGTCTCCTCTGGGCTACCAGGCATTCGGTTCAAACCAGTCGAAGTCCGGGCATTAATGTTGGACGCCTACCTAAAAAACCTTGTTCAGCGCGAGTTCACTGACCACGACCGTCGGGTGCGCAAACCCCAAACCTTGATGGCTTGGCTCGCCGCCTACAGTGCTGCTACGGCCAACGTCACCAGCTACACCAGAATCCTGGACGCCTCCACTCCAGGTGAGAGCGATAAACCAGCCAAAGAGACCACCATGGCTTACCGTGATGCGCTAGCCTCCCTTTGGATGTTGGATCCCCTCCCGGCTTGGCTTTCCACCAACAGCCCACTCGACAAACTAGGCCAGGCACCCAAACACTACCTCGCTGACCCGGCGCTCACCTGCCGCCTGCTCCATGTCAATGAGCACGGGCTTCTCTCCGGTGACCAAGGCACCGGCACAAAACTGCGTCAAGGACCGCTTCTCGGCGCCCTATTCGAGCATCTCGCTAGTCTAAGCGTACGGGTGTACGCTCAAGCCAGCCAGGCCACGGTCTTCCACATGCGAACCTTCCGGGGCGAACATGAGATCGACATGATCGTGCAATCTGAGCAAGGCGCCGTCCTACCAATCGAAGTCAAACTATCCCAAACCGTCGAAGAAGAAGACATTCGCCACATTACGTGGCTAAGAGAAAAACTTGGATCCCACTGCCTTGACGGAGTCATCCTCACCACCGGAGAACACGCCTACCGCCGCCAAGACGGCATCGCGGTGGTGCCGCTAGCCCTACTAGGCCCATAACACCCCGGCACCCGCCGCGCCACTACCTCAGTACGCGCCAAACGGACCGTCCTCCTGGCACATTTGGGTGAGTAATCGTCCGAAGCATACTCATTCCATGCAGGTTTACGAAGTCGTAGTCTGCATAGTGTAGAGGGGATTGACGCGATGAGTGGTATTGGTGAGGGGTCTGGCACACGAGCAATGGCAGATGGCATTGACGACCGCCAGAGGGGGACGACCGCCAGAGGGGACTGTAGGCCCAAATGGCAGCGGCGCAGCAAGTTGTAGACAAGTTAGTTCGGGAGATCTGTCACTGTGGATAACTCGCATTGAGCCATTTGGGCCAGTCCCCTCTGGTGCCCCCTCTGGCGCCCCTCATTCGCCGCCCCCGGGGGCGAATGCAGCGATCCTGATAGCGGAACGGGTAGGATTGGGGTAAGGCTCCGGCGCAGATAGGAGAGCGGTAGATGGAAAATGCAATTGCTCTCAAGCGCGCCGAAATCGAGGCAGCGGGGATAGAGTTAACGGACCTCACCGACACCAATCCAACTCGTCATAACCTCCTTGATCCAGCGGTGCTTGAGATCATTGCCGAGCATCTGCCGGGGGCTAGTCGCTACGAACCGCATCCGCGGGGGCCTTGGCCGGCTCGGGCCGCTCTGGCGGAGCGTTATGGGGGCGACCCGGAGGATTACTGGCTTTGCGCTTCGACCTCGGAAGCGTACGGTTGGCTGTTCAGCTTGTTGGCGGGGGCGGGGAAGGCGGTCGCGGTGCCTAGTCCCGGCTACCCTTTGATTGAACCCTTGGCCCAATACCGTGGGGTGTCGACCCGCGACTATCGCTCCTTCTACGCTCACCCCAGCGGCTGGGAGCTCGACCGTACATCCCTAGAGCAGACCCTAGCCGAACCAGACGTCCGCGCCGTAGTGGCGATTCACCCAAACAACCCCACCGGCGCCTATCAGGACCCGATCATCGCCCAACTCGCCCACAAACAAGGCCTACCCCTGATCGCCGACGAAGTCTTCTTCCCCTACCAATTCGAGGACCCTTTGTCCACCGACATCAAGCGCTGATCGGGCAACGATCAGGGAATCACCTTCGGCCTCGAAGGCCTGTCCAAACTCCTGGCCGCTCCCCAACTAAAACTGGCCTGGATCAGACTATCCGGCCCACCCAAGGCCAAGCCCGCCCTAGCCAAGGAACTCGACCAGATCGCTGATGCCTACCTATCAGTCAACACCCCGGTCGCCCTCGCCCTACCCGATCTACTAGAGATCGCTGACGACACGGTCGCCAGGGTCCTTACCCGCGTCAAGACCAACCTGGCGACCGCAAAAGAAGTCCTGATCGACCGCCGGATTTGGACGGCCCAAGGGGGTTGGATGATGTTGATGGACATCCCCTCCTTCATGGAAGCCGACAAACTCTGCATCGCGTTGATGGAATGGGCCGGTCTCTACGTCCACCCGGGCTATTTCTACGACCTCCCCGACTCGGTCCTCGCGATCTCGCTGCTCCCCGCCGCCAGCCAGTTCCGTGAATCCTGCGAAAGACTAGTTGCCGCTCTGGCCGTACTCGGCAATGATCCGTCACCGCGCGGTCGCTGAACCTCGCCCGGCGACGCCTCCCCAGCCGCCTAAGTGCACTAAGATCATTTAGGGGAGGCCTCATGGAACTAAAAAGTAATGTCACCGACACCGCACTAATCTTCGAGGGCGGCGGAATGCGTGGGGCCTTCACGGCCGCAATCGTGACCTCCCTGCTCGGCGCCGGGATCCACATGGACTACGTCGCTGGAATCTCGGCCGGCAGTTCCAACACCGTCAACTACCTCTCGCGCGCCCCCGTACGAGCCCGCAAATCCTTCGTTGACTTCGCCGATGACCCCCGCTTCGGCTCTTGGCGGACCTGGATTCGCGGCAAAGGCTTCTTCAACGCCCACTACATCTACGAGGAATGCTGGCTACCCGACGGCCCGCTGCCCTTCGACTTTGACACCTTCATGGCCAACCCAGCCCGGTTCAAAATCGGCTCCTATGACGTCGAACTCGGCAAGACCGTCTACTGGTCACGCGAGGATATCACCCAACCGGTCGACCTAATGCGCCGAGTCCGCGCCTCCTCTTCGATCCCCGGAATGATGCCCTCAGTCTGGCTTGATGGACGCCTCTATGTCGACGGGGCGCTTGGCGAAGGCGGCGGAATCCCCCTGCCGATCGCCCAACGCGATGGCAACACCAAGTTCTTCGTCGTCCTCACCCGGACAAGGGATTACATCAAAGAGCAATACCGCCCTCAAGCCCTCTACAAGCTGCTTTACGGTAAACACCCCACGGTCGCCGCTGGCATCCTCGCCCGCGCCAAGGCCTACAACGACACCCGCGAGGAGTTACTCGAACTGGAGCGGGCCGGACAAGCCTTATTAGTCTTCCCCGACCAGATCACAATCGAAAACCGGACTTCCAATGTCGCCCAGC
>JAIRKB010000141.1 GCA_031260385.1 Propionibacteriaceae bacterium
ACTCCGGCGACATGATCACTGGCAATCGGACGATGCGTATGCTCGAGCAGGTACCCGAGGTTAAGTGCATCAAGGTCGTCACCCAAGAAGACGTCTCCAATGCGCCACGCTCCAACTCCGATGATCGCCGGGGCTTGGTTGGCTGCGTTCCGACCTACAAGATCGCTGGTGCGGCGGCTGCCGAAGGGCAATCCCTCGAAGAAGTCGCGGCGATCGCCCAGCGTTTCGCTGACAATATGGCTACCTTGGCCGTTGCCGTACGCGGGGCCACCCACCCCTCGACCGGTGACATGCTAGCTGATGTCGGCGAAGACGACATGGAGATCGGGATGGGTCAGCATGGTGAAGGCGGCGGTGGCACGCAGAAGCTGAAGTCCGCTGACGAGACCGCTGACATCATGGTCCAGGCCCTGATGGATGACCTATCGATCCAAGAAGGCGAAAAGGTCATGCTGATTCTCAATGGGGTTGGCGCCACCACCCTGATGGAACTGTTCATCATCTATCGCCGTTGCGAGCAATATCTGGCGGCGAAGAATGTTGAGATCGTTGCCGACTTCGTTGGTGAGCTGTTGACCGTTCAAGAGCAAGCTGGTTTCCAGATGTTCCTCGCTCGGATGGACGATGAGCTACTCCGGCTGTGGAATGCGCCTTGTAACACGCCATATCTGACGGTTGCCTGATAATGGCTGATAGCGACGCCCTTGCGGAATCCACGAACTACTTCGTGGACATTCCGCAACCGACCAGTCGGTTCCCAATCAAAGGTGGTCAACACCTTGGTTGGGGGATGATGAACCGGTTGGCGACTATGTTCAATCCAGTCTCCGGCAACACCGTTATGCTGGCTTTTGACCATGGTTACATCATGGGCCCGACTTCGGGGCTAGAGCGGATGGATCTCGTGATCCCCCCGTTGGCGCCCCAGGTTGATGTTCTGATGTGCACCCGAGGGGCCGTCCACACCTGTCTGCCCCCGACCGTCCAAAAACCGATCTGCCTGCGGGCGACCTATGACGCTTCGGTGATGTTTGATGACATGTCGAATGGGGGCGGGATCGCCGCCGATATCATCAACGCCGTACGAATGAACGCCACCTGTCTCGCCGTCCAAACCTTCATTGGCTCCCCGGGCGAAAAGAACTCTCTGGAGTTACTGGCTCGCCTCGTAGATGCGGGCTCGACCTACGGGGTTCCCGTGCTCGGGGTAGTCGCGGTTGGCAAGGATATGGTTCGGTCAGAACGGTTCTTCTTGCTGGCGACCCGCTTGCTGGCAGAGAACGGCGCCAACGTCATCAAGACCTATTACTGCGACGGTTTCGAACGAATCACCGCCGCTTGTCCCGTCCCTATCGTCATCGCTGGTGGTAAGAAACTGCCAGAGAGTGAGGCGCTCGCGATGGCCTACCACGCCATTTCCGAGGGTGCTCACGGGGTCGACATGGGACGAAACATCTTCCAAGCGGATGATCCGAGCGCAATGACAAAGGCGGTGGCAAAGGTCGTCCATGAAGGGTGCTGTGACCAAACCGCCTACGAATACTATCTGGACACGAAACAGTCCTAAACGGGCTTTTAGTACAGAGGGACGGTTCCTGGTACAGAGGGACGGTTCTGATGTACCAGCTTGTCAGGACGGGTTTCCCTGACGACCAATGACAATCGACCTAGTTAAGCATTTAATGACAAGGAGACTCCTCAATGAAAAAGTTTCTTGAATTCTTACCGAATGCGGTGATCATCTCGACCATCGCCGCCATCCTGCAGTGTGGGGATCAGCTGATCGGCCAGGCTGGGGGGATTGGCCCAATCATCTTTGGGGGCGGCTGGATCGCCTTCCAGGCCTGGGCGGTTTACTTCCTGGCTGGTTCCACCCTCAAGGGCGGGATCCGGGCCCTGATCGGCTATTCGATCGGCATCATCGCCTCGATCTGCATCTTCGAGGTCGCTGGACTACTCGGTGGGCTCGGCTTCTTTGCCGTTCCGCTGACCCTGCTGATCCTAGTCATCCCGATCATCTACCTGCTGAAGGCCCCCGAGCTCTTTAGCTTGGTGCCAGCGGTCTTCGTCGGCGCCGGGGTTTTCTTCGGCGTGATGAGCTACTTCCCGTCTGTCGAAGGGGCCTTCCCGGCTGGGGCAGGGTCTTGGGCGATGTACGGGCTGGCAGCCCTCGGCATCCTGACCTACTGCTGCTTCGGCCTCATCGCCGGCTGGCTGACGATCACCCTGCAGGGCATGGTCCCTGCCAACAAGCGCGCGGCCGCCGAGGCTGCGGCTGCGGAATAGGAGAATTAATATGGCGATGGAACTGTGGCACATTGGTGTTCCGGTAACCGAGACTCTCCCCGGTATGGAGTACGCCGAAGAGATGAAGCTCTGGCTGAACAATCCCGATGAGCATGAGTATAAGTTCGAACTGCTGAAGTTCGAGGAGGGTGGCCCCTTCCCGGAGGTTATGCACCGGACCCCTCATGTGGCGTACAAAGTTGATGATATTCAGCGCTATCTCGATGACGCTGACGAACTGGTATTCGGACCAGTCGACCAAGGCACCTCCAAGATGGCTTTCGTCTTCAAAGACGGGATCCTGCTGGAGCTGTATCAGGTCTAGCTAATGTACGCGGCGGGCCCGGACTTAGTCCGGGCCCGCCGTATGTTGTTTATTGGTCTAGTCTTTCTTGGCCTTCGGCGAATCGCCTTTCGTATCCGGGGCCGGTGTTGACGTACTAATCAAACCGCCCGTGGTGGCGGGAGCCGGGGGCGCTGGTGGCGCTTGGGGTGGTGTGGGGCCCACGGGTGGCTGACCCGGGGCGGCGGGCGCCGGTTGGGGTGGGAGCCAATAGGCGGGGACGCGGGGCTTCTTCGGTGGGATCAGCCCTTTGGCTCGCCGGTTACGACGCACCAGGAGGATAGGCACGACGATGAGGGCGGCGAAGGCGGCCCACGGTAGTAGAGCCCCGATGACGATCACTAGGTAAGCGGCGGCGGTGACCATGGCTTCCCAACCGGCTTTCAGTCCGGACAGGAATGTACCGGTGGTCTTGACGGGCGGGGTGTAGGGAGTGGAGACCGAGATGGAGATCGTCGAGGTCGCCACCCGCTGCTCCAAGTTCGCCATCACTGCTAGTAAGGCTTCCAAATCGGCTTGGCGCTGGGTTAGTTCGCGCTCAACATTGGCGATCTCGGTTACCGACCCGGACTTGGCCATCAGCTCTTGGAGTCGGGCGATCGACTGGCGCATCGTCGTAATCCGTGACTCGGTGTCAACCAGCCGGTCGGTGACATCTTCGGCTTCGATTTCCCGCTTGGTGACCGTACCAATGGCGTCGATATCATCAAGGACGGCATCGAGGGAGTCGGCGGGGATGGAGATCTGGATCGTCGCCCAACCGCTGGAGGTGTCATTCTCCGGGATGGAGATCGACTCCTTCATAACCCAACCGTCGTAGCGCGCCGCTAGTTCGTGCAGATGGTCAGCAGCGCTCTTGACATCGTCAACCACGATATTGACGGTCGCGGTCCGGGCGATCTGGCGCTCTAGTTTGGGGCCCAATTCCCCAGGCGCCGGATAGTTGTCGTCTGGATTAACACCATCGTTGTAATCCGGGTATTGGGGATAGGGGTCACGGTCAGTGGACTCATATCCTCCACCCGAACATCCACCAAGCAGTAATAGGCCAGCTGACAAGCCAAGAGCCAGGGCGGCTACCCAGCCGCGGCGCAGTCGAAGATTCATAATCAGTCCTCTCTGAGGCGCCAACCAAGTCGGCGGCCATTGATATCCACGATACCGCCTGACCAGGGGGATTGGCTCTTAATCGCAGGTCACAATTGGACAACGTTTTAGTCTGGGGGTTCTCAGCCATTCAGTGATCTGCTTAAGAGTTGACTTGCCCCCGGGGGTTGACATATGGCCTCACCAGGAGTTGAATGGCTAACGTGGTTTTCGAAAACTGCCTTTGACAAGCACATTTACCACTTAAACGGAGAGAAAATAACATGGCGCGTATCGTACGTCGCCTGTCCCTCGCAATCGCAACCATCCTCACACTGACGCTGATCCAACCTGCCCAGGTGGCCAGCGCCAGTCCCGGTGTGGTCTACGAGGGCAGTGCGCTAGCTGGAATCGTACATTCCCAAAAACTAGAGACCTGGGATGGTGAGTCTTGGCAGACCTACACCGGGCAAGCGATCTACCTTTGGCAAAAATTCCGCGGCAGCTTCACCTGGTCACAGCCGGATGGTGTGGACTTCCAGGCTGGGGATTCGCTTAAGATCGCTATCGACATCCCGCTCGACTGGGCGCCCTTTGCCGCCCTTGGCGATCTGCCGTTCGGCGATGGTGTGACCGAAATAGGCCTCTACCATTTCGAGGATGGCTATCTGGTCGCGGTGTTTAACGACAATGTGGCCGGTAAGCAACTAGAGTCTGGCTACTTCAGCTTCGAGTTCCACCTGCTTCACCGCGAGTCCGACCAGGATCAGCGCCTAGTCGTGGCAATCGAAACCTCGCCCTGGGAGGTGACGATCATCGGGACGGAGCCGAACCCCACTCCCCACAGTAAGGGCTCCGATCTTCAAGTCGAGGGCGGTGAGTTTGTCCGGGAGTTGGGTGGCTATCGGATTGGTAACTTGATTGTGATCAACAGGACCAGCGAGCCTGATCTGGGCGGGATCTACTATGACATCCCCTCGGTCGCGAAGGCGAGCCTAGAGCATGTGTTTGACCCCGAGTCGCTGTGGGTGGTGACCTATGATCCGGCGACTAATGGTGGGCTGGCCTTCAATATCGCCGAGCGGGAGCTGTCCTCCAGCCCGCAGCACCCCTTCTACTGGGACCCGGTGACCGAGCAGGCGACCCATATGAGCGATCAGCCATCGGGTTGGATCAGCTTCGAGCTTGACGAGCAGGATCTGAACGGGAATGACGATCGCAGTGAAGCCATAATGATCATTGACTTCTCGAAACTACCGGAAGGCATGAATGGTCTGACCTGGTTCATTGGCTATAGCACGGTCCTCAAGGATCGAAATGAGGCCGAACTGACATTGGAGGACATTATCGCCGACGGTAACCTAACCGTGGCAGAAAACAACCTCTGGCTTGGCAAGGACGATCATCTGACCGGCAGCGAGATTTGGATTGTGGACCAGGAGTCTGTGAACACCAAGGGTGGGGTCCTAATCTCTCAGACGGAGGGAGCGATCCGTCTGCTTAAGCAGGACGAGGACGGCGACCCGCTCGCCGGGGCGGTCTTCGAGCTGTGGACCGGCTCGGATGTTGAAGCGCTCGCGCCGGTTGGTGATGCCAAGACCACTGGTCCTAGTGGTGTCTTGATCTTCGACGATCTACCGGAGTTGGAGGATGGCTTCTACTGGCTAGTCGAGTTCGAGGCCCCCGAGGGTTATGCCCTGCCTGACGATCCTCGAACGCGGATAGATGATTTCGCCGTCAACCAGATCACGGAACTAACCCTCGTCAACTGGCTTCTGGCTGATGATGAGGACCCCGATGATCCGGGCACTGAAGATCCGGAAACCGAGGATCCCCCGCCCGTACCGCCCGTCATTGAGACCGGTGGTACGGCCGTACCCTCCGGCTTCGCCCGCTGCCTAGCCTTCCTCGCGAGGCTCCTAGGCTAGCCCCAAGCCCAACCGGACCAAAGGGGATGGACCTGGCGCTCAGGTCCGTCCCCTTTGGCTCCTTTTGCGCGCTTAAGCCAGATTAAGTTCTCCCTGGGTGATCAACTGGGGGCTGTTGTACGCTGTCACGGGCCATTGTGCCCGGGAACACATCCGGCACGAAACGGGGCCCCGATCACGAAGGTAGGTGAGTTGGATGATGAATCATGATGCGGCGAGGACTGGCCAGGCCAGTGGCGAGGAGGGTAGCTTATGTTGGCAACCAAGAACCAAGATCAACTTGCCCTCCAACGGGTGGCGCGGGTTCGCCGGCGCTTGCTGAGTGCGGCGAGTCGCGATCCCGAGACTCTTCTTCTGCAGTACGACACTTCACTAGAGGGGTTTGATCCGGAACAGGTTGATGATGCCCGTCACCAGTATGGGCGCAATATCGTCGCCCATCGCGACTCGGACACTGTGCTGCGACAACTCCGGTTGGCCTTTATCAACCCGTTCACGATTGTGTTGTTCGTGTTGGCGGCGGCCTCCTTTGTCACCGACTTCCTGCTCGCGGACGACGAAAAAGACCTCACCACTGTCATCATCGTTTTGACGATGGTGACCATCGCCGGACTCGTACGTTTCAATCAAGAAAATCGTAACCAGCAAGCAGCGCGGAAGCTCACCGAGATGGTCGAAACGACGATCGCCGTCCAACGGGTGCGGGTTGACGACCATGACAAGACGATCCTCGTTTCCGAGCGTCAAGAGATTCCGCTCGACGAGGTAGTGGTTGGCGATCTGGTTTACCTGGCGGCCGGTGACATGATTCCGGCGGATGTGAGGATCATCCAGGCCAAGGACCTCTTCGTCAGCCAGTCCTCGCTAACCGGTGAATCGGAGCCGGTCGAGAAATTTGCCGTCCCCATCAACGGTCAACTCGATCAACCGTTGTCCCTTAACAACCTGGCTTTCATGGGCTCCAATGTGGTCTCCGGCTCGGCGATGGCGCTCGTGATTGCGGTCGGCGACTCGACGACCTTCGGTCAACTAGCCCTCCAGCTCCAGACCCGACGTCCAGAAAATAGCTTTGAGAAGGGAATTCGCTCGGTCTCCTGGGTCTTGATCCGGTTCATGCTCGTGATGGTCCCGGTGATCTTGTTCATCAACGGCTTCACTAAGGGCGACTGGATGGAGTCCTTCCTATTCGCGATTTCGGTGGCCGTCGGTCTGACACCGGAGATGCTGCCGACCGTCGTGGCGGCGAACCTGGCTAAGGGTGCGATGGCGATGGCCCGCGAGAAGGTGATCGTCAAAGAGCTGAGTTCGATCCAGAACTTCGGCGCGATGGATATTTTGTGTACGGATAAAACCGGCACGCTGACCCAGGATCGGGTAATCCTGGAATATCACCTCAATGTTGATGGGGTCGAAGATGAACGGGTGCTCCGTCACGCCTTCCTCAACTCCTATCACCAAACCGGGCTGAAGAACCTGATGGACCACGCCATTATTGAGGTCGCTCACACCTCCCAGCTGGTGGAGGAGTGGATGAGATACGACAAGGTCGACGAGATACCTTTCGACTTCAACCGGCGTCGAATGTCGGTGGTGGTCGCCGATGAGACCGGTAAGACCCAGATCATCACCAAGGGTGCGATCGAAGAGATGCTCGCCGTCTCATCGTACGTCGAAATTGGCGGCGAGGTCTTGGCGTTGACCGAGGCGATGCGTCAACGCGTACTCGCTGATTGTCGGGAGCGTAATGCCGATGGCTTGCGGGTTCTCGGTCTTGCTCAGCGGACTGACTTCTCCCCGACCGCTAGCTTCTCGGTTAGTGACGAAGTGGACATGGTCTTGATCGGCTACCTGGCCTTCCTCGACCCACCGAAAGAATCGGCGGGGGAGGCGATTGCCGCCTTGCACGATTTCGGGGTCGAGGTCAAGGTCTTGACCGGTGATAATGACGCGGTGACACGTTGTGTCTGCCGGCAAGTCGGCATCGCCACCGAGCGCATTCTGCTCGGTAACGAGATTGATGGGCTCAGTGATGAGGAGTTGGCCCGAGCCGCCCAGACCACCAACGTCTTCGCCAAGCTGACCCCCCAGCACAAGGCGCGGATTGTGGCGGCGCTGCGGGCGGAAGGTCATGTGGTCGGCCTGCTTGGTGACGGGATCAATGACGCCGCCGCAATGCGGGCCGCCGATGTCGGCATCTCGGTTGATACGGCTGTTGACATCGCCAAGGAGAGTGCGAACATCATCTTGCTGGAGAAGGACCTGATGGTGCTTGAGCATGGGGTCGTCGAGGGTCGTAAGACCTATGCCAACACCATAAAGTACATCAAGATGACGGCCTCCTCGAACTTCGGCAACGTCTTGTCGATCCTGGCGGCCTGTGTCTTCTTGCCTTTCCTGCCGATGTTGCCGGCGCAGATTCTGACCCTAAACCTGATCTACGATATCTCCTGCCTGACAACGCCGTGGGATAACGTTGATCGCGATTATCTGAGGAAACCGCGGCGTTGGGATGCCTCATCGATCACCCGGTTCATGCTCTGGCTTGGCCCGGTCAGCTCGGTCTTCGATATCACCACCTATCTGGCGATGTTCTGGCTGGTTTGCCCAGCGGTCTTCGGGGCGAGCTATCACGATCTGCTGGCGGCGGGGATGACCGGTGAGGCCCTCGGCTTCATGGCGCTCTTCCACGCCGGTTGGTTCGTGGAGTCCCTGTGGTCCCAGACCCTGGTTATCCACATGCTGCGGACAAAGAAAATCCCCTTCCTCCAAAGCCGCCCCTCCTGGCAGGTCGTAGTCCTAACGACGATGGGCATCGCCTTCGGCACCGCCCTCCCCTTCCTACCCGGCCTCG
>JAIRKB010000030.1 GCA_031260385.1 Propionibacteriaceae bacterium
AAGTTCAAGGGCGGCGAGTGTAAGTTCGTCATTTCGAAGGGCCCCAAGGGCGGTAGTGGCAATGACTCCGACCCCCCCGACGATCAAGGCGGGCCCTAAGTAAACGTCTCACCAGGCACCAAACAACACATGTTGCTTGTGATATTCTAGAAGGTATGCCTCGTAATTCGCAGTTACGCAAATTATTATCTTTGGGCATGTTCTTGGGCGTCAGCGTTTTAGCGGGGGTTCTTGTAGCAAGCCTGGCGATTCCGGTGGCTGCCCTGACTGGATTAATGTCCACGAGCGCCGCGGAATCGCTGTCCCAGTTGCCGGCGGAGTTGGAGACCCCGCCGGTCGCTGAACGGACCAAGGTATATATGAAAAACGGCGAGGTGCTGGCTCAATTCTTCGATGAGTTCCGGGTGATCGTGCCGCTGGAAAAGATCTCGCCCGTCATGCAATATGCCCAAATTGCGATTGAGGATGATCGTTTTTACGAACATGGTGCCCTAGATCTAAAAGCCCTAGTCAAAGCCTTTGTTACCTACTTCACCGGTGATAGCGGCGGTGGTGGGTCCACCTTGACCCAGCAATATGTCAAGCAGGTTCTCGTAGACAAGGCCGACAATATTGTCGATCCAGTCCTTCGTCAGATCGAACTCGATAAGGTTCAGGAACGCTCAATCAAGCGCAAGATCGCCGAGATGCGTTATTCGATCGCCTTAGAGCAGAGGCTCTCCAAAGACGAGATCCTAGAGCGTTATCTCAACATCGCTAACTACGGCGACGGCGCCTATGGGGTTGAAGCGGCGGCGCAACACTATTTTTCCGTCTCGGCGGCTGACCTTAACCTCGCTCAAGCCGCCATGCTGGCAGGGATCGTCCAAACCCCAGTCCGTAATCCGGCCAATGATCCCAACGGTGCACTAGCCCGGCGTGATGTCGTTCTCGATCGAATGCTCGAGCTTAAGCTCGTTTCCGCCTCCGAGGTGGCCGCCGCCAAAGCGGAGGAGTTCGATGATGAGAAGATGCAATATCCTCACAACGGCTGCTACCAACTTCCACGCTATGGGCAACTGTGTCGGCTGGTCTGGAATTACCTGATGAATAACACCGAACTTGGCGATACGGTGGCCGAGCGGGAGAACAATGTTAAGCGTGGCGGCTATGAGATTTATACCTTTGTCGAGCCGAAGTTCCAGAATTCCGTCCAGTCCGCGGTCTCCAACTATATTGCCGCCACCGACCCCGTCACGGCGGCGATGGTCGTCGTTCAGCCGGGGACGGGAGTGATCCTAGGAGCCGCTCAGAATCGGTCGGTCTACGGCTTCAGCATGGCGGCCGGGGAGTCGGCAATCCAACATTTCGCACCGCCCCGGTTGGGTGGTGATCAGGGTTATCAGGCTGGCTCAACCTTCAAGGGCTTCACCGTTGCGGCGGCCCTGAAAGCCGGGGTCCCTCCCTCAAAGATGTATAACGCCGCCTCGTCGATGAGCTTCGGCGGCCGTACCTTCCGCAGCTGTGAAGGTCCCTTCACCGCGCCTGGTCCCTGGACGGTTATTAACACCTCCGATTCGGGGGTGATGAACATGCTCAAGGGAGCCGGTAACTCAGTCAACACCTATTTCATGCAACTCGAGCAGTCGGTGGGAGTCTGCGCCGTCGTGGAGATGGCCCGTGATGTCGGCATGGAAACCACCCCGACCGATGAGCATCCCAACGTCATGGCTTATCATAACGTGGCCGCTTTCACCCTCGGGGTCGGCGAAACCCAGGCTCTTTCGATGGCGACCGCCTATGCCACCTTCGCCGCTCGCGGCGTGCGCTGCGATCCGATCATCATTCGCTCGATTATTGACCGCGATGGCGAGGAGATCCCCACCCAGCAGGCGAACTGTCGCCAGGTGATTGATCCCGGTGTCGCCGATGGGGTTAACTACGTCCTCCAAGGGACCTTCAACGGCGCTCTCAACGGCACGGGGTCCCGGGCGCGGCTCAGTGATGGCCGTCAAGCGGCGGGCAAGTCTGGCACGACCGAAGATAACCGAGACGCTTGGTTTGTGGGCTACACCCCGGAAGCGGTCGGTGTGGCGATGATCGGCGTCGATTCCCGACCAGAAAACGAATGGTTCTGGTCCGCCCAGTACAAACGCAGCCTAACCCGTCTCCAACTGCCAAGTGGCAGACTGCTTTCGGGAACCGGCTCGGCTGATGCCACCCAGATCTGGCGCCCCGGCATGGAAGGGGTGTTGGCTTACTTCCCCGCTACCCCCTTCACCTACCCGCCGGGCTGGATTCTGGCGGGCAAGACGATCCCTGTGCCCTCAGTCAAGGGCATGTCCTTCGAAGCGGCCCAACGCGAACTAGAGCGCAATGGCTTTTCTCTGACCGGGCCCAAAGACACCATGAAGCGGGTTCATGACAACTCGGCGGTCGATACGGTCGTCAGCGCCGACTGCGAACCATACAAGGGCGGACTATGTAGTCTGACTTTGTCGAAGGGGCCAGCCCCGCAGTCAGCCCCAACGACCCCGGGTGGCCCTTAGCCTCCTAGGGTTGGATACCGATTGCGATCAGTGCAAGGATAGGCTTGTTGGCGGCCTTTCTCAGTCTGTCGACAAGAAACGGAGAATGAGTATGAGTAAGCTCGGCGACCTTGTCCATGTCGTACGAGGGATGACCTTCAAGAAGTGGGCTGGTGTCGTCCAATCCACCCACGAGCGATCCGGTAAGGCAAAGGTCAAAATCGTCGCTGACATGGTCTGGTGTGCCGTGCGCTATGGAGCGGGCTATTACGATTACCTGATCTATGCGATGTGGGATATGGACCACGCCAAGCGCCTGACGATCCTGACCCGGATGGCGAACAAGAAGCTGCTGGGGATGGTCAATGAGCGCGAGGCCAACCAGTTCTTCGATGAGAAAAAGAAGTTTTATCGCCGCTTCGCCGAGTTCCTCGGCCGGGAGGTCTTGATCGTCGAGGACTCCAATGCTGCCGAGTTCGCGGCTTTCTTCCGGGCGCACCAGACCATTATCGTTAAGCCGAATGTTGGCTGGTCGGGGTTCGGGATTCGTAAACTGGTGATCGCGGATTATCCGAGCGACGAAGCGCTGGCTACCCTCTGGGAGGAGTTGGTGGCGACCGGGATCGGGGTGGTCGATGAGGTGATTCGTCAGCACCCGGCGCTTGATGTTCTCAACCCGACCTCCGTTAACTCGATCCGGCTGTGTACCTTCCTGAACTACGATGGCACGCCGGAATATATCTTCTCGGTGATCAAGATGGGGGGCACCGGTAGTTTCGTTGATAATCAGGAGTCGGGTGGGCTTCACTGCCCCCTCGAGCGCGACACCGGTCGGGTCTACGGCCCAGCCCATACGGCGCGGCTAGTCGGTTATGATCGCCATCCGGTGACCGACATGGAGTTTGTCGGCTTTGTCGTGCCGATGATGGATCAAGTGGTGGCCCTGTGCCTCAAAGCCGCTCTCGTTGTCCCGGAAATTCGTTATGTCGGCTGGGATATTGCCGTCACCCCCGATGGGCCGATCCTGATCGAAGGTAATAGTTACTCCGGGCCAGACTTCTGGCAGTTGCCGCAGTATGGCGATGGGGAGTTTGGTCTGCGCGCCTGGTTCAAGCAACGCGTACCAGGGTTCTAAGGAAGGTAAGTTGCGAAAAATCCGCCTTTATCTGGCCGTGTGGGTGGCAAAACTGGCCTTCTTGGCGATCCGACTGATGAAGCGCCAGGGCAGCCATATGCCCGGTTACCTTGCCCTCAAGGTCTTCCCCGATCTCTTAGCTCACCTCGCCAAACCAAAGCGCATCATCGTCGTGACCGGGACAAATGGAAAGACGACGGTCGTCAACCTGCTCGCCGAAACCCTGGCCGGCGAAGGCTTGGCGACGATCGACAATCGTCTAGGGTCTAATACCGATGCTGGCGTCGCCTCGGCGCTGATCCAAGGCGTCTATTGGTGGGGACGGACCAAAGCCGATGTGGCGATCCTGGAGATGGATGAGCGCAGCGCTCGCCGGATCCTACCGGGGGTGCGCCCAGAGTTTTTGGTTTGTACGAACCTGACCCGCGACTCAGTGAAGCGGAATGCTCATCCGGAGTACATCGCGTGGATCATCTCCGGTGGGATCACCCCCGAGACCACCCTCGTGCTCAATGCTGACGACCTGATCTGCGCTCGGATCGGCGGGGTTGACTCGCGGCGGGTGTTGTTCGGGATTGATCGACTGCCGAGTGACACGACCACGCCTTCCGGGGTGGCGCGCGATCTGGCAATCTGCCCGAACTGTGATGCGGAACTGGTCTGGGACTACTGGCGTTTCAACCATATCGGCCACGCCCACTGCCCAAGCTGCGACTTTGCTTCGCCCCAAGCGGACTACCGGGTGACGGCGATTGACCGAGCCGAGGAACTAGTCGAACTAGATCTTGATGGTCGGGCGGGGTCGGCTCGCCTGCTTAATGATGCCTTGGTCAACGTCTACAATCAGATCGCGGTCATGGCGGTCTTGGACCGTTTCGGGGTGGCGACCGACCGAATCCTGGCGGCCTTTGACCATCTGAGTGTGCCAGCGACGCGTTATAGCGCTCAGATGATCGGCGAGGTGACCTTGGTGCGGCAGCTGACCAAGGGGGTGGTCGGGGTGGCCTGCTCCCGCGCCTTTGAGCATATCGCTGCGGCGCCGGGGCCCAAGGCGCTGGTGATGAATATCGATGAACTGACCGATATCCGCAGTGATTGCGAGAATATCTGCTGGACCTACGATGCCGACTATGAATATCTGGCTGATCCCAGCTTGCGGCGGATCGTTATCGGTGGGGTCCGGCGCTACGACCAAGCGCTGCGACTGGCGATCGCGGGGGTCGACCCTAAGATCATGACCACGGTTGCCGAGGAGCGAGCGGGTGCCGATCTGATCGACCTGACGGGGATGGCGCGGGTCTACAACCTGCATAGTGTCCACAACACCGTCGTCACCGGGGACTTTGTCCAAGCCCGTTTACTTCAACGACTGAGGGAGGCTTCGTGAGGATCGAGATGCTCTACCCTGAGGTTGCCAACCTCCATGGGGATAACCACAACATCGTTTATCTCGGGCAGTGCCGCCCGGACGCCGAGATCATCCGGACGGCCTTAACTGCGACCCCGGCTTTTGTTGACTCGGCGGTTGATCTGATCTATCTCGGGCCTAGCCCGGAGTCGGCTCAGGTCAAGGCGCTTGCGCGGTTAGCGCCCTACCGGGAGCGGATTAGGGAGCTGATTGAGGAAGGTACGGCTTTTCTCTTCACCCACAATGCCCTCGAAATCCTCGGTGAGACCTTGCAAACTGCCGATGGCAGTGAAGTCGCAGGCCTCGGCCTCTTCCCGCTGCGAACGCGCCTGGAAATGCTCAACCGCTATTCCGGTAAGGTCCTCGGCAGGGCCGGTCTGGGCGGCGATCCGGTCCAAATCGTTGGCTACAAGACCCAGTTCTCTTTTGTGGAAGCCGCCGAGGATCTCCCCGGTTTCCTGACCGCCGAACGCGGCATCGGTCGGAATCGTCAGACCCGGGTGGAGGGGGTTAGGCAAGGCAACTTCATCGGCACCTCCCTGGTTGGTCCGCTGCTGATCAACAACCCGGAGTTCACCAAGCAGTTACTAGCGGTGTTGGACCCTGACACCGAGCCAACCCTCGCTCACGAAGATTTGATCATGAGCGCCTACCAAGCCCGTCTCGCCGACTTCACCGACCCCAAGCGCTGGCACCCCTGGGAACAGTTGGAATCCTAAGCCTCACCGAAGAAGGAAACCTCAGCGAGATCAGCTTGGCGACCCCCGCCGGGGAGGGGAACTAGCTTGGTGATGTAGACGACGACATAGCGGGTTGAGACCGGTTCGAAGCTGATATCGGTGGTAGAGGAAGCGAGATCGGCGTGAGTGATGACCGTCCAGTTCCGAATCGTATCCTTGTTTGGTTCGCCTAGGGGACGGTAAATGCTCACGGAGATCGGGAGTTTTTGGATGGTGATCGTGATCTGACTGATGGTGACCACCGATCCAAGATCGAACATCAAGCCGACGCCATCCTTGTCATCGGGGATCATATAGGAGGAGTTGTAGACCTCGGTCTCCCATAGGGTGGAGCGGTCGCCATCCCAGGCGTAATGAACCAACTCGTTATTCTCCCAGGCGTTACCACCATCAACAATCGGATCGAAGACCTCGGCACTGTTGACCCGATGCTGGACCAGGGTTGGCGTCGGAGTGGAGGTTGAGGGCAGACCAGCCCGCTTGTACATTCCGACCACAACCGCCGTGACCACCGCTAGGGCGATCACAACAATCAAGACTAAGAAGGTTCTTGACCAGGTGAGCGCCCGGTTGTGAGACATTCTTTGACGGGCAGGCTTAGGTTTGCGGGGTAGAGCCATCGTCAGATTAGACCGCGCCGGGTTGGTCAGTTCGTCATTGAAGGCATCGTCATCATCAAAGACGATGTCAATCTCATCATCGTCACCAGACACGACTTTCGGACCAGTCGGGGCAACGACCGCCCGTCCCGGTTTGCTGGGAACCAGATCGGTCGGTGGCGCGGGGGGTGGGGTCTCCTCCCTCTCGGCTGGGTCGGGACTCAGGATGGCAAGGCTCCCTGGTGGAAGCATCGCCATGCAACGCGCTGCCAAGGTGGCCGTCGGATCGGTGGGGCCGAGGATGGTGGTCAGTGCGGCCGCCACCCCAAGAGCGGTGCCGATGCGATTCTGGCTGGAGATCGACAGGATGCGATGAGTCAGTTGATCTAGCGCTTGCGAGGTATCCGGATAGACCTCGAGGGGCGGCAGCGGTCCCCGCTCACCGCGCGGTGAACGCAGGAGACCGACCTCGGCAGCGCCGGGCCAAGTCGAGGTCAGGCAGGCGTAAAGCAGGGCCCCACAAGCAGCAACATCGATCGCTTCGAGTTGGGTCCGGGTCCGGTTGACCTCGTTCTCGCGGGGGGTCAAGCAATGGTCGATACACAACCCAGAGATCTTGATCCCACCCGAAGCGGTGACATAGATCACCGTCGGATCGAGACGACCGTGGTAGAGATTCATCGAGTGGGCACTAGCCAGCGCGGTGACGACCTCCCGAATCAACCAGGCAGTTTCCTCACTTGGTAGCGGCCCGGGAGCCACCAGCTCCGACAAGGTCCGAGCTTCCGACCATTCGCAGATGACGTAGGCGGAGTCGGCATCCTCGCCAAAGTCCAGGACGCGTAGGAAGCGGGCGTCCATAGCGGAGGAGGCCTGGCGAGCGGCGTCGAGGATCGCCGCCTTGTTCTCATCGATCGGGAAAGCCGTGATGAAGACTGGTCGCGATAGCGTCTCATCAACCCCCAGCCAACGCGTACCATTGCCAAGACCGCCTAGGCGGCGCCCTAACCGATAGCGTTCGTCCAGGAGGACACCTGGAACGAGTGGAACGAGGCCAGTCAAAACCGGCTGACTCTCCTCGGCGGTGAAGCCCGGGAGGTAGGTCAAGGACTCCTCATCGTCTAGCTCAACCTCCATACCCTCGTCATTGGGAAAGTAGAGCCCTGAGGCGGAGCTGTTTGCGGGCTCGATCGGTTCAGCTTCGATCAACTCGGCTTCGATCTGGTCAGCTTCAATATCGGGGTCAATTAGTTCCTCATTAATGGCGGGGACCGGATCCGGTCGGCCTGCGTCGGAGGGCGTCTTTGGTTTCACGGGGCGCTCCTTTCGCAGTTTCGCGCGTATCCAGTCGCTCAGTTCTGTGATCTCGTCTATCCCGCGCCATTTTGCTAATCCCCAGTACACACCCACACCGGCCAAACAGCCAACAACGAGGCCGAGCAATTGTGGAAAGAAGCCAGGGAAGTAGGTCATTTGGGCAAAACAGATCGCGGCGGCGACACCGGCTGCCGGGATCGCGATGGCGATTAACTTGGCGGTGAAACCGAAGATTGGGCTGGTCTTAAGTGCCGGTAGGCGTCGCCTAATCCACCACCAGGACAGGATTGCGGTGATCATATAACCGATCGAGTAAGCCACAGCGACACTCGGGGCGATCCAGGCGTCATCGACCTTCAGCCAGTTAACGAACCCGATCGCCAAGGTCAGGTTGATGGCAACGAAAACGGCTTGAATAAAGAAGGGGGTCCGGGTGTCCTGCATCGAGTTGAAGCCCTTCATGATCATGAAGCGCAAGGTTAAGGGGATCAGACCGGCACCGAGAGCCATTAGAGTCCAGCCAATGAACCCGCCGCCGATCTCCACCGACCAGACCAGGGTGGCGATCGGAATCCCCAGCCCGATCAACAAGGCGGAGAATGGCACCATCGCGGCGAAGGCTATCCGCAGGGTCGAGGCAAACTGCGCGGCGAACTCTGGTAGACGTTCGTCGGTCCACAATTGGGCGAGGGAGGGCACTAAGGCGGTCGCCAATGAGACGGTGATTAGGGCGTGAGGCACCATCGAGATCAGGATGGCGTTGCCGAAGACCGTCTCCCCAGCACCCCCCTCACCGGAAACCGTGGCCGAACCATTCAGGCGGGTGATGACGATCAGGTTGATCTGATCGATAACCGCCAGGGCTAGTCCCCAAGCGGCGAGCTTGGTCACCCTCGACAAGCCAGTGTGCAGGAAATCGAAACGGGGACGGAATTTAAAGCCCACCTTCTTCAGGAAGGGAATTAGGACGATGGTTTGGCAGGTGACGCCGATCACCGAGCCGATCCCCAAGAGCAAGACCTGCTGACCAGTAAAAGGCGCTGCCTTATCGTCGTTAAAACCCCAGATAACGGCGTAGATTGCCAGCATGGCGACCTGGATCACGTTATTAAGGGCGGGTGCCCACATCATCGGACCAAAAGAACCCCGGGCGTTGAGAATCTGGCCGCCCAAGAAGAAGATGCCGAAGATGAAGACTTGGGGTAGGCATAAGGCGGTCAGTAATTGCAGGTTGGAATATTGGAGGACCCGATCAGGCGCCCGCCATGGAGCCTTGGTCATCACCCAAACCACCGCTGGGGTGATGACCACCAACAGGATCGTCAAACCGAAAACCAACAAGGAGAAGAGGGTGGCAATCCGATCCGTGAAGGCCTGCCCGCCATCGCGATCCTCGCGCATCGCCCGAACTAGTTGGGGAACCAGAATGGCGTTGAGCATACCCCCGGCGAGCAGGACATAGATCTGGGAGGGGATCATCGTGGCGATAGCGAAGATATCGGCTTGGATAGCGGCGGGGATGAAGAGCCAGCCAGCGAGAATCACCCGAACCATGCCGAGGATCCGGGAGACGAGGGTGCCCGAGGCCATGAGCATCGATGAGGAGAGCAGTTTCGGGCGAGTGGCAACCTCCGGTAGTTGGTAACGAGACTGCTCGATCGCTGGATCGAGATCGTCTAGAGACGATTCCAGTAGCGGGTCGCTCAGTTCGTAGTCGGAGGTTGGGTCCGGCGGGGTTGGCCAAAGGTTTGCCGATAGGCGGTTGAAACGCGAGGGCGGTCTTTCCGGTAGATCGCGCAGATCGACCGGTGGGTAGCCATCATGGGGTGGCGCGTCGACAGGGTTGGTCAGGTCAATAAGGTCAGCCATATCGAGGAACTCGGTTGGCTCACCCGGTGGCTGGGGTGGACGCGCCATCTCGTCTAGATCATCAAGATCGATGTCATCAATCGGCGGCTCGTCAGGTTCCCGGCGTGGTATCTCCCTCATTGGCGACCCCCTTTCCTTTTCCCCGGCGCGCGGCTTTGACGCGCAGGAATGTTCCGGCGACGAATAGTACGAAAGCGCTGACTACTAGGGCCCAGCCCATCCAGGCCCCGGCCTTGGCGACTAGCCGAATAGTGGTGACAGCACCGGTTGGTTGGCCATCTTGGGTTTTGACGGTGATGATCGCGTCGACGGTGCCCTCGCGAATCACTTTGGCGGATAGGTTGGCTGTCCAGCGGTCACCCGGGTTGACGATCTGTTCGAGCGAGGCCACGGAGATATTGGCTGGTGAGCGATCGACCGGCGTCGTTACGGTATCGAGGCGGATGTGGATTGGCACCGATAGCCCGTTGGTGATCGTGACCGGGAAGGTGGCAGTCCGCGAGGAGAGCGCCACCTCTGAGGTGGCCGCAATCGTCACCTTAGCGATCTGATCGGTGAACGGGTCCACCACCTGATTGAGGTAGTTGGCGGCTGCGGCATCCCCCGACCACGATCCCGAGAGCGCGAAGGATAAGGGTATCAGCATGCTTTCGCTGATATCGGCTCCAGCACCGATCAACGAACCATAGGTCACCACGGTCTGGCGAGCCTGAGCAAGGTGGGTCGTCGTCGCCGGTGTCAGCCGACCACCAGCTTGTCCGATCGACAGATCGGCGGTCCACGAGGTGGTTGGTTGGATCTCGCTGAGGCGAACTGTCCGCACCCAGGACGGCCATTTTTGTTCGGCCATCACGGCATCGCCTTCGGTTTCGATGACCCGGATCACCGTCTCTTGGCTAATCGCCAACTCTGCCAAGGTGTATTGGTAGCGCTCGAGATCGACATCCGAAGCGCTGACCGCTGGGAAGGGGGTGACGGTGGTGTTCAGGAGCCGACCGTACGGTAATAAGGCACTCGCCTTCGCCTGCCCGAGCACGATCAAGGGCTCGAGGGAGGCGAGGTAATTCAGGTAGGCATCATCAACGAGACCATTGCCGGAGCGGATCAAGAGCGGGAGGGGTTGGGGCCAGGAGTAAGCCTGCTCAACGGCGGTCAGTTGAGCAAACAAAGCGGAGTCACCGGTCTCCAATCCGAGTGCAAGGTCGGGATTCCCCCAGGGAAAGCGATTGCCTTGGCTGAAGTCGAGGGCGCTGAAACTCTTTAGCCAGGCCTCCGCGACCGCGTTGGCGCGAGTCTCGACCGGCAAGCCATTTTCTAACACCTTGTGATCCTCGGCCATGATTGACAGCTCGTGAAGCAGACCGGGATCGACCACCCAGGCAACCTCGGGTTGAGCGGCCAGGTGGAGCAGGGCGCGCAAGCGTCCGCTTAGCTCATCAGCGAGATGACGGTCAGCGAAGACATTGTCGTAGAGCAGCGATGGGGCACTGGTCAACAGAACCACGGTGGCGGTGGAGGCGGATACGGTGAGCGCTAGGGTCACCAAGGTAGCCGCCCGGCCAATCGTCACCCGATCCCCCCAGGAAACGTCGCTCGCGCGAACGTGGATGCCGACCTGATAGACCCCATCAGCGGTCACTCCTAGTTCTTCCCAGGTGGCCGAGACGGTAAACCGCGCGGTGGCTTGGGGTTGGAAGGCTTCGGACTCCTTGGCTAGCGCCGCGGCGGCATCGGACGTGTCGAGCCGGTCCTCAAGGTCTTCATCGGGGGCAGCGTTGGCCACCTCATTAAGCTCGGCAAGGGTGGTGATCGGGTCGGGGTTGACCCAGAGGATCGCCTCCGCGGAATAGAGCGGATCGGTGCCGGTGTTGATGACCGTGCCCGACAGGCTGATTCCGGTCTCGGTGACCGTGATCGCCGAGAACCAGGCGGAGGTTTCGTACTGCGCTGCGTGAGCGGGCATCGAGGTAGCCGGCCAGCCAATGAGGCCGAACGCCAAAGCAACCAGGACTACCTTAGTTCCCGCCCACGGTCGAGCCGTTCTCCTCGTCACATAGTTATCTTAGCGCCTTGCTTAGCCTACGACCCGTACCCCGCTGGGGAAGCAGCCCGAAGCGACCAGGGCGGCATAGGTCGCCTGATCAACCACCGTGTCCTCGAAGATGATCGAAGCGATCACCCGTCGAGAGATATGTCGGAAACTGAGGTTGGTCAGGTGGGCCCCGCGGAAACTAGCGCCTTTGAGGTTGCACATCGAGAAGATCACCGAGTCGAGCCCTAGGCCGTCGAAGCAGGCGCCCCGCAGGTCCGAGCCCGTGAAGTTGGCCCGCTCAAACAGACAATCAGCGAAACGGACACCGCGCAGATCGGCATAGGTGACCTTGGTGTCACGGAAGATCGCGCCCGTGAAGGTGACATTGCGCAGGTTAGCGGAGTTCAGGCGGGCTTTGGTGAGGTTTGTACCCTCAAAGATCACCTCTCTTAAGGTCGCCGATGACAGATTGGCACCAGTCAAGTTGGCCTGGGAGAGGTTGGCACCGCTTAGGTCGGCAGCAGCTAAGCGGGCGCCGGTCAGGTTGGCGTTCGCGAAGTTGGCTTTCCTTAGAGCACTAGCGGCGAACTGGGCCCGAGTGAGATCTTTGCCCGCGAAGTCGGCGTTTCGAAGATCGGCCGCCCGGTAGGAGGCGCGAGCGAGGTGTTCTTCCTGCCACTGTTTTTGCCAGTCAGAGGATCCCCAGAAGGGTAGGCGGGCGCCAACTCGGGTGATCTCATCTTCGACACGGCCCATCGCGTAGTTGACCTCTTCTTCGGCCGCCTTGAGGGCTTCTTTGGCAGCGGCGGCTTGTTCGGCGTCCGCAAACCGGCCAATGATCGTGCCGATGCCGGTGAAGCTGCGTCCCACGATGCCGCTTACCCAGGCTCCCCAGTCCCCCGGCGCCTCGGAGGAGGTGGAGGGATCGGCGGTCCAACTGGCCCCCGGTGCCTCGCCATCGCTAGCGGGGATGGTTTTAGCGTCACCGGTCGGTTCGGCGATCGGAGGGGTTGGCTCTTCACGGCGATCTTGGGCGACGAGTTCGGCGACCATCGGTCGCATATCCCCCATCGACGAGATCACCTGCGCGTAAGCGACCTCGTCGCCAACGCCGGAGGCAACCAGATCGCTTAGCCGTTCGAGCAGGTTCTGACGGACCTCAATCCGCAGTTCGGCTACCGATGGGCAGTCTTCATAGGGCCCGAAAACCTGATCGAGGTAGTCATCGATGCGCCCTTGTAGGTTGTCGTTCATCATCATTCCTTTCAAGGCCTTGGGCCCTAGATTAGGCGGTCCACGATTCGCTTGGTGAACTCCCAGTTTTTACGGTTGGTCTCGTGAGTACGGCGACCCTGGTCGGTGATTTGGTAATACTTACGACGACCGCCTTGGGTCTCATCGCCCCAATACCATTGAATATCGCCGTCCGCCTCCAAGCGTCGCAAGCTTGAATAGAGGGTCGCTTCTTTCAGTTCCAGCTCACCATCAGAGCGCTCGCGCAGCAGTTTGACGATCTCGTAACCATAGTGATCGGAGTCGAGAAGCACGCGCAGAATCATGGTGTCGGTGTTCCCCCTCAAGAGATCCGAGGAGATAGTTGGATCTGACATGACGCTCCTAACGCTGAATGAGATCATCATATAGGCACAGTACTATGCCTGTCAATGTAATAGGCTAATCGCAGAACTATGAGTGATCCTGGCGACGGTCAGGAACCCCATCATCGATGCCACCCCTCCTTGAATGCCCGAGTAATAATTGGACTCAGGTTTTTCTTAAGGTCGCAGAGATGGTATGGAAGCCGTAGATCTGGTTTAATAGTTAAGTAGTTATGAGCACACAACGGGGAAAATGTTGTGCGGGGTCTGCTTACCACCAGATTGCGGTAATCCCACTGCTCGTTTGGAGCGATTCGCCGCCCAGTGGATCGTGGTTTGGAGGTTGTATGTACACACCTGATGTGGTGCAAGCCACCCAGAACGCCGGCCGCTCGACTAGTGACCGCGAAACCCGCCCTGCTCCGGGATTCTATCGCCATGCTTTCCGCACCGATCTTGGTCTAGCAGATATTTTTGGAGCTTTTGCTGGCCCGCCGGCTCGGAAGCAGGTGACCTTAACCGTCGAACCGCTGGAATTCAGCCGCCCTCAGTGGGATGCCCCCAGCCGGACTACCGCCCGCTTCGATGCCCCAGACTTGGATGCTTATGACCTGGATGTCCCCGAGATGGTAGCTTCCCCAATCAGGGAGGTGTTTCCCGTCGAGGAAGTCCACGACTATGTGGCGCCGACGAAACTATCGAACGACCCGGAGCTATTCGACCAGTTGCTAGCGGAGATCAGAGCTTTAGAAAACTTGTTAACCGACGAGCCGACACCGCAGGCCGCCGCACCAAGTGACAATCCAGGAGAGGGGATGGATATGCAGTGGTTAGAGGATTTTAGTTGGGCTGGGCAGGACGCCGATCCTGCCCAGATCAACACCATTCAAGAGGCCGTCCTAGAAGATCAAGATGACGACGAGATGGCCGAAGATCAGGTCCTAGTCGAACTAATGGCCCTGCTAGAGCAGGCCCTACTAGCCGAAAAGACCCAATTCGCCCACTAACCCCTCCTCACCCCCACCCCTACCCCTCGAATGTCGGGTTAGGGCACGCCCACCCGCGCCCAAACGTACCTTAACTGTCCATTCGCGAGGGGGAAGGGGGTAGGCGATGGGGGGAAGGGGGTCGGCGAGGGGATAGCAAAGGCCCCGGGGGGTGCCCGGGGCCTTTAACTATTGGCTAGGCCGTGGCGGCTAGGGTGTCGCCGGAACCGCGTAGGGCGGCTTGGGCGGCGGCTAGACGGGCGATCGGCACCCGGAAGGGTGAGCAGGAGACGTAGTTGAGGCCCTGCCGGTGGCAGAACTCGACCGAAGCCGGTTCGCCGCCGTGCTCGCCGCAGATGCCGATCTTGAGATCGGGGCGGGCTTGGCGACCAAGCTCCACTGCCATCTGAACTAGCTTGCCAACGCCGATCTGATCGAGCTTCTCGAAGGGATCATTTTCGTAGATCTTTTCTTCGTAGTAGGCCTCGAGGAACATCCCAGCGTCATCCCGGGAGAACCCGAAGGTCATCTGGGTTAGGTCGTTGGTTCCGAAGGAGAAGAACTCCGCTTCCTTGGCGATGTCATCGGCCGTCAGGCAGGCGCGCGGGATCTCGATCATCGTACCAACCGAATATTTCAGGTCAACCCCAGAGGCGGCGATGATCTGGTCGGCGGTGGTGGTGACGATCTTCTTGACGAAAGCCAGTTCCTTGGTCTCGCCCACCAGCGGGATCATGATCTCGGGCACGATTGACCAGCCCGGGTTCCGTTTGGTGACGTTGATCGCCGCTTCGATGATCGCCTGAGTCTGCATCTCGCCGATCTCGGGGTAGGTGACGTCCAAGCGGCAGCCACGGTGGCCCATCATCGGGTTGAACTCATGGAGCGAAGCGATCTTCGCTTTGAGATCCTCAACGGCGATATTCATCTCGGCGGCCAAGGCGACGATATCGTCTTCAGCCGTCGGTAGGAACTCGTGTAGTGGCGGGTCGAGCAGGCGGATGGTCACTGGGAAGCTGCCCATCGCTTCATAGATCCCTTCGAAGTCGCCACGCTGGATCGGCAGCAACTTCGCTAGGGCGGCGCGACGCTGTTCGATCGTGTCGGAGACGATCATCTCGCGAATCGCAGCGATCCGATCCGGCTCGAAGAACATATGTTCCGTACGGCAAAGGCCAATCCCCTCGGCGCCAAACTCCAGCGCCTGGTGAGCGTCAGCCGGGGTGTCAGCGTTCGTACGCACCTTCATCACCCGATATTGGTCCGCCCAGCCCATGATCCGACCGAAGTCGCCACCAATCTCGGCGGGCACAGTCTGGATCTGGGTGGCGTAGACATTACCGGTCGAACCATCGAGAGAGATCCAGTCGCCCTCGCGGATTTCGACCCCACCCAAGGTGAAGGACTTGAACTCCTTGCCGAAGCGGATCTCGCCGAGACCGGCGACACAGCAGGTGCCCATACCCCGGGCGACGACCGCCGCGTGGGAGGTCATGCCGCCGCGAGCGGTCAGGATGCCCTTG
>JAIRKB010000282.1 GCA_031260385.1 Propionibacteriaceae bacterium
TCGTAGTCTAAGAGCCTCAAAAGCACGATCCAGCGGCCCAAGGGGTCATTCTTGAAATTCCTAAGGATAAGCTGAGACTATCCGCGCCTACCTATCAGGAGGGTTTCTCTGTTCGTGGACCAAAACCTACCCTTTTTGGTCCGTTTTTGTACCAAAAACCCTCCTTTTTGGTCCGCTCTACGCTAGAATGAGCCCTGTGCGCGATGATCACATTTCCGCAACCCTGCGAGACGCTAACCCCTGGTGGTTGACAAGTGCGACTGGGGACTTGCCAACTGCCTGGACTAGGAGTCATCGTGTGCTCCGAGATCGCAGTCGGTATGATCTTGGATATAGAACAACCATCCTAGATGACGTGGCAACCGGTCCGCTTGATGACAAACTTGTCATTCTGACTGGTCCTCGTCGGGTCGGTAAATCGGTGGCCTTAATTGACACAGCAGCCACTTTGTGTGGACGAGCGGACATTGACCCACGCCAGATCATTCATATTCCAGCCGATGATTTCTCTAGCCAGGATCTTCAGCGGGCGTTCACTCTTGGTCGTGATCTCACCTCATCAGTTGATCGCCCCAACCCGTGTCGTCGAATCTGGTTACTAGACGAGGTTAGCGGAACTCCAGGATGGTCAGCGACCCTGAAGCGACTTCGTGACCAAGGGCTGGTTGGCGACGACACTGTGGTCGTTACCGGCTCAAGATGGGTCGGCGTCGAAGACGTGACCGCGAACCTGCTGGCTGGCCGCGCCGGAACCGGTGGGCATCGTCGAGTTCGACACTTATTTCCGATGCAATTTCGAGATTTCGTTCTGGCGAGCGGTCGGCCACTTCCCACACCTGGCCCCGCCCCGCTTTGGGACCTTCAGTCTGAGGAGGTACGTGACTGGCTAGAGCCAATGACCTTCCTTCTCGATGAAATCGATCTCGCCTGGCAGGCCTACCTTCGCTCGGGCGGCTTCCCACGCGCCACGTACGAAGCGATAACAAAAGGCGCAGTGTCCAACGAGTATTTACGTGACCTCGATGCCTGGTTAGTCGCCGACATCGGTCAAGACGAAACCCCTGATTCGGTCTCGTTACTCCTGGGCACGCTTACGCAACGTGCGACAAGTCCGCTCAACCTAACCAAGACGGCCCAGGTTTTGGGTTACGGTTCACGTAACCAGTTCGAGCGCCGCCTAAGGCGACTCCTCGCAACCTTCGGTTTAATCGAGTGCCCGCAACGAAACGAACGAGGCACCAAAGTTAGTGGTGCTCAATCCAAGTACTATCTCACTGATCCCGTTTTAGCCTGGCTGCCTTCTCGACTCCGCGCTGGGATCAACGAACCCGAGCTGGTCACCCTTACTGAAATGGCCCTCGGAACCGCGATGGCACTTGCTCTGGAGAACCACCAAGAGGGCCGTCTAGCCTTTGGCGATACCATCGGCTATCTCCGGACCGAGTCCAGCCAGGAAGTAGACCTGTGTCCAGTCCCGGTTGCCACCGCAAGCGGACCTCGTCCAACCACTCCAATCGAGAGCAAGTGGGTTGCTCACGGCTGGCGCAGCGAGGCGAACCTCATGGAACGCAAGTACAACGCCGGGATCCTGGCAACGCGAAACATCCTCGATCTCGATCATCCCGTATGGGCGGTCCCAGCCCCGCTAGTAGCGCTCTTGCTTGGATAGCGTACGGGGGGAGGGATGAAAGGCTAGACTTATTGCGGGCGAATTGGGGAGACCATGGCGTTGGGTAGATTGCTGGGGGACCGGTATCAGTTGGGTGAGCGACTGGGGCATGGGGGAATGGCGGATGTCTATCAGGCCCGTGATACTCGGCTGAACCGTGATGTGGCGGTGAAATGTCTGAAAGGTCACCTAGCGGAGAACGAGGAGTTTCGGGAGCGGTTCCGGCGCGAAGCGGAGGTGATGGCGGGGCTCGATCATCCGAATATCGTGAACGTCCAAGATGTTGGGGAGTATGAGGATGAGGCTACGGCGATCGTGGTTCCGTATATCGTCATGGAGATCGTCAAAGGATCGACCCTTGGCGACTTCCTCCTAGCAGAAGGTAAACTCCCCCAGACCAAGGCCCTCCAGATCACTGGGCAGGTTCTGGCGGCGCTGGATTGTGCCCATGACCATGGGGTGGTTCATCGTGACATCAAGCCAAGTAATGTGATGGTGACCAAGTCTGGACAGATTAAGGTCATGGACTTTGGGATTGCTCGGATTCTGAACTCTCAGACCTTAACCGCCAGCGATACCGTGGTCGGCACGCCGCTCTACCTCGCCCCGGAATATCTGGAAGGCAAACCATTTGATAAGCGCACCGATCTCTATGCGGTCGGTTGCTTATTGTATGAGTTGTTGACCGGGCGGCCGCCTTTCGGCGGCGATACCCCCGTCCAGGTGGCGATGCAGCATATCCAGTCCACCCATCAGCCACCTTCCGCTCTGGAGCCGTCGGTAACAGCCTCTGTTGACGAGATCTGTCGCCTAGCCCTCGCCAAGGACCCCGATCTTCGCTATCAATCCGCTCAGGCGATGCAGGCGGCGATCGCTGAGGTGATTAAGGAAACCCCCCGGGGCACCTGGCTGGGATACGAACGCCTGAAGAGAACCCCTTCGCAGACCAGTTTGAAGATAATTCCCCGACCAAAGTCTCGGTCTTTAGTCACCGTACTGGTGATGATATCGCTAGTCGTCTTACTGGTTGGGGTTGGCGCGATCGCCACGCAATTGGCTCTCGAAGATCACACTCCCCCCACGATCGTTGAAACCGTGACCGTGTCGATATCGACCTTGCCAACCGAGTTAACCACTACCCCCTTCGGGACGAACACTGCAACCTCGACCCAAGGCTCAGCGACGCCAACCGCCCAGAACCAGCCAACCAACCGCCCGACGACCCAAACCACCGCTCGCCAGACGACGGCGTCAACCACCACCCGTCCACCAACGACCGCAACCCCGACAACCCGACCGCCAACCACCACGGCTGCACCCAACCCCACAACCACCACGCCCAAGCCAACCACGACGGCACCGCTGCCGACGCCAACACCGACGCCGACCACCCCCACGATCGGTCCCCCGAGATTCCAGTCCATGTCGTTATCCGCTAATGGCCGACCGTTGACTACTGTGGAGAGTGTTCCCGTCGGCACCACGTTATCTCTGTCCTATCAGCTCACCCCTGGTGCAACCGTGAAGGAAATCAAGTGGTTCAATGGCACGTTGCTTTTGAAGGCCAACGGCGCTACGGTCACAGGGCACAGCTTCACTCCCACTAGTGAGCACATCGGCGCAGATATCTGCGTCAAATTTATCCTCTCAGCGCCTGGACAGCCGGACTACGATAAATACACTGTGCATGTGTATATAGTGGCAGGCTAGGGTTTCGCGCGACTGCGACTCCTCGCGTTCGCCGACCGCAAACTAACCGCCAAGGCCAGCCCGCCTGAGGCAAGCAGCAAGAGCGAGAGTGCAACCAGCGCGGGGCGACCAGCCACGGCCGTACCACCGGTCAACTGCTTCGGATTCTTATCTTCGTCTTCCTTCTGATCGTAGACCACAACGCAGGTGACGTGGGCCTCAAGGGGCACCGTCACCCAATTGCTCCCAAACACGACTTCGATCGG
>JAIRKB010000295.1 GCA_031260385.1 Propionibacteriaceae bacterium
GATCCAGCGCGTTCTGACGCGCGCCGGTGTCCGTGCCACCGCCGCCCGCTGGAACGCGGACGAAGCGCGCTGGGACGAAGAAGAAGACGGAACCTAATCAGGGCGGCTCAACCTAAGGCATTGGCAACGACCGCTTGAGCTTCTGCTTGGACTTGCTCGAGGTGATCGGCCCCCAGGAAAGACTCTGCATAGATCTTGTAGATATCTTCGGTCCCGGAGGGTCGGGCCGCAAACCAGGCATTGGCAGTGGTCACCTTGAGTCCACCAATCGCCGCGTCATTGCCAGCGGCTTTAGTGAGGATCGCGGTGATCGGCTCACCGGCCAGACTGGTGGCGGCGATATCGGCGGGGGAGAGGGCTCCTAGGCGGGCCCGTTGCTCGCGGTTGGCCGGGGCATCGGTTCGAGCGTAGGCAGCGACGCCGAAACGGGTTTCGATGGCGTGGTAATGGCCGCCAGGATCGGCACCAGTCACGGCCAGGATCTCGCTGGCGAGTAGCGACAAGATGATCCCATCCTTGTCTGTCGTCCAAGTCGTGCCCTCCCGGGTCAGGAAAGACGCCCCAGCTGACTCCTCGCCGCCAAAGCCAAAATCACCAGAAATCAGCCCGGGAACGAACCATTTGAAACCGACGGGAGTCTCAACCAGCGTCCGGTCAACCGCCACTGCCACCCGGTCAATAATTGAGCTGGAGACCAGGGTCTTGCCGATCTTTGCCGCTGGGGACCAGCCGGGGCGGTGGGTGAAGAGATACTGGATCGCAACCGCGAGGAAATGGTTCGGATTGAGCAGCCCGCGAGTCGGGGTGACAATTCCGTGGCGGTCAGCATCAGCATCGTTCCCGGTCGAAATATCGAAGCTCTCCTTGTCAGCGACAACATTCGCCATGCAATATGGCGAGGAACAATCCATCCGGATCTTTCCATCATGGTCGAGGGTCATGAAACCCCAGCGGGGATCGACCTCGGTATTGGTGACCGTGAGGTCGAGCCCGAGGTTGTCAGCGATATATTCCCAATATTGAACAGAGGCTCCGCCGAGCGGGTTAGCGCCGATCCGGACCCCGGCGCGACGAATCGCCTCGAGATCGATCACCAAGTCAAGGGCTTCACAATAAGGAGTCCGAAAATCAAACCATTGGATGGTGTCAAGGTTGGTCGAACGCTTGACTTGGCTGGGATTAGCCAGCAGTTCATTGGCTCGTCGGGCAATCCAGCCGGTGGCATCGGTGTCGGCGGGGCCACCATGGGGGGGGTTGTATTTAAACCCGCCATCGCGTGGTGGGTTATGCGAGGGAGTGACGACGATGCCGTCCGCAAGATCGGCGCTGCGTCCGGCGTTGTGGACGATGATGGCCCGGGACAAGGCTGGGGTCGGCGTGAACTCGGACTGACGGTCAGAGCAGACCGGGATCTGGTTGGCGGCGAGGACTTCGAGGGCGGTCTTCCAGGCCGGGATCGATAACCCGTGGGTGTCCTTGGCAATGTAGAGCGGCCCACTAATCGACTGGGCCTGCCGGTATTCAATAATGGCCTGAGTCGTACAGGCAATATGAGCTTCGTTGAAGCTGGCATCCAAACTGGAGCCGCGATGGCCGGAGGTTCCAAAGGCGACGGCCTGATCGGGATCCTCAGGATTAGGAGTGATGTCATAATAAGCGGCCAGGAGGGCATCGAGATCAACCAGATCCTCGGCCCGGGCCCCTTCACCTGCGCGCATGTGGGTCATAGGAACATGCTTCCACCTCCCAAGTGCCGGGTGCAATGATCCCAGTAGGCGGATTCGTGGCAGAATGGGTTTATGGCAATCAACTCAGGGGCGATGGACCTCTCCGGGCTCGCACCGACGACCGTGACCAGTGGCGCCTATGTCACCGAGGTGACCGAAGCGACTTTTGACTCGATGATCCGCAAATCTATCCAATATCCGGTGGTGGTCGAGTTTTACTCCTCGAAGGCGCCCGAATCCCAGGGGATGGGCGAGGTGTTGTCTGGGTTAGCCAATAGCGCTAATGGAGCGTGGTTGCTCGGGCGGATGAACGTTGATAACTCGCCTCAGGTCGTTCAAGCCTTACAGATTCGAGCGGTACCAATGGTGATTGCCCTTCTCGGTGGCCAGCTCGTGCCCCTCTGGCAGGGGTCAATGCCCAAGGATGACATCGAAAAGGTGATCGCTGAGTTGCTGAAAATGGCGGCTGGGAGTGGGATCCTCGGGCGGGCGGAACCGCAAATCAGCAGTGACGATGCCGATGAGCCAGTCGAGGACCCTAGGTATACCCCGGCCTTCGATGCCATGGGCGAAGGCGATTATGTCAAAGCCGGAGCCGAGTTTGAGAAACTACTCGCTCAGACACCGGCTGATCCGGTGGCGAAGGCTGGTCGGGCCCAAGCCGGGTTGTTGGCTCGCGTCCAAACCCTCGATGCTGAGGCGACGCTGGCGGCAGTCGCCAACCCAGAACCGAGCTTGGAGGCGATTCTAGCCGCCAGTGACCTAGACGTTGCCCTCGGGAAGGCGGCTAGTGGTTTCGCCCGGCTAATCCAGGCGATCGCCGCCACCAAAGGGGAGGATCGGGAAC
>JAIRKB010000004.1 GCA_031260385.1 Propionibacteriaceae bacterium
GCCGCCGCTCGTACAGCTGGCAAAGCTCGCATCGAAGGTCGCGACTATGTTATGCAAGAAGGCGACGTCGTCGAATTCCGCCACGGCTAGCCTTACTTTTCGCTCCCATTCGTGGTTGAATGGACCTCGGGGATCTATCGAAAGGGACGACCATGCTAGATAAAATGCTCACTAAGCTTCTCGCCAAGCCCTGGCCGATCACCATGGCCTTTGGTGTTGCCCTCATCTTCGCTGATCTATGTCGATTGGCTTACTCCTACCCGATGAGTGTCATCGGCACAATGGCCAGTAAATACTCCGGCTGGGACTGGCAAACCACCTTGCGGCTAATCGGCTTCATTTGCATTGTCACCACCCTAATCCTGCTCTTCACCCGGCGCCCTTGGGCCCGGATGGTCTATATCGGTGGGGTGAGCGCTGTGGCCCTGCTAATGGCGATCCTCGGAATCGATTCGCTTATCTCCTCGATCAAGTTCTCCAAGGAATACGGCGGCTTCTTCTGGGGAGGCAGCCTAACCTTTATCATTCCTTGCACCGCTTACGTATTCTCAGTTCTTCTCGTGGCGCACAAGCAATCCCTCCCCTTCTTCTGCAACCTCGGCGCCCCCAAGCCTCCCCCCGCCCCGTACGGCGGCTACCCCGGCGCCCCCATGCCCGGCTACCCCCCAACCGCTGCGCCCTACCCGGCCCAGAACCCCTACGTCGCTCCCGCCCCTGGGCAATACCCCCCAGCCGCGCCGCAACAATATCCGCCAGCCGCTCCCCAGCAGTACCCCCCAGCAGCACCCCCTCCAACCGGGTGGTCAATGCCGTAGGGGAGGGCCCGATCAAGCTGAGGCATCGCTGCTCCCATATGACAAGGTGACCGTTATCCCAAGCTCATGGAGGACGCGAAATAACCGCGTGGTGTAGAGGTTGGGGATGGCCAATGGTGACTTCCCATTTGGTTTGCTGTTATGTGGCAGGGCAGAGCTCCCCAGATCCCACCAAAACTCTTCGCCAAAATGCCTCAAATCACTCCGCTAAAATGCCTCAAATCACTCCGTTTTGATATAATATCGCCAGGAAAGGAGAAAGCATGCAGTACCTCAGCAGAGTCGCCGATGGGCTTCTCTCATTTAAGCTCGAGGCGTTTGGCGCGGTCAACATCACCGGTCCTAAGGGCTGCGGGAAGACCACCACCGCAAAGCAGCAGGCTAAAAGTATCGTCGAGTTTCAAGACGAAGACCTAAGAGCCGGATATCTTGCGGTTGCGGAGACTCAGCCATCCAGGCTCCTTGAAGGCGACAAGCCACGTTTATTCGATGAGTGGCAAGACGCACCGAAGATATGGGGAGCAATAAGAAAGTCGATCGACGACACTGGGGCAAAAGGAATGTACATCCTTACTGGTTCAACATCGAGCCTGGCTGAGACCACCCACACCGGAACACTACGTATTTCTAGCATGAAGATGCTTCCAATGAGCCTATTTGAATCCAAGGAGTCGAACGGATCTGTTTCCGTTTCGCGCTTGTTCGACGAGCCAGACAGTTTTGATGGCTGCCGTTCGACGCTGTCGTTCGATGAGCTCATTTTTGCTATATGTAGAGGTGGGTGGCCTGGCTCGCTTTCCGGTTCAAGTGATGCCGCAAAACTCGAAGTAGCGAAGGATCTCTTCCGGCAAACTGCATATGTTGACATATCTAGCATTGATCGGACAAAAAGAAACCCTCTGCTTGCTGAGGCGATTCTCCGATCATATGCGAGAAACCTCTGCACCTTAGCCGACACTGGGACCTTGCTGGCCGATGTCAGAGCCAACTACGCCCTTAGCGAGACCGCATTTTACGAGTACTTGGGTGCCCTGGAGAAGCTATTCATAGTCGACGACATAACCGCCTGGTCACCCTCAATTCGCTCCAAGACCTCCATCCGCTCCTCGCGGAAAAGAAACCTTGTTGACCCCTCAATAGCCGTAGCGGCACTCGGCATCAGCCCGAGCTACTTCAACACCGATTTCAAAACGCTCGGATTTCTGTTCGAATCATTGTGCATTCGTGACCTTCAGGCATACTTGCTTCGGTCGAATGGCACCCTGTCATACTATCGTGATCGATATGGCTTGGAATCCGATATCGTGGCGCACCTAGGCGACGGAAGGTACGCGCTGATTGAAGTGAAACTAGGGGAAAATGGCGTAGACGAGGGAGCTAGACACCTTCTTGAGATAGAAGCGCTCGTGACTAAATACAATGAAACTGAAAAGCAGGCGCCACTCAGGGTGCCCGATTTGAAGATTGTGTTGACCGGAACAGAGTATGGATATAGACGTCCAGACGGTGTTTTCGTCATACCGATTGGCTGTTTGAGAGATTAACGATTAACCTTCGACCGAGTCGTCCCCCGCATCCTTGGGTTATGAGTTACCACTCAGCTGGGCCCATAGATATATGGCCGGCTGCGGCGGAGGCACCCAGCCCCCGCCGCGCCGTACGAAACCAAAAAAACTAGTCCGTCGACTCCGAAGCCTCAGCTTTAGCGAGCTCCTCATGCTCCAACTCGGTGTAAGCCAGCTTGCCAACCCGAGTCGTTGGCAAAGTGTCGCGGAACTCTAGGGCCCGGGGGACCGCCCACTTGATCAGATGCTTCTTACAGTGGGCGAGTAGTTCCGCTCGGACCTTCTCGGGATCGGCGGGCTCTTTGTCATTGAGCATCACGAAGGCCTTGATCGACGAGATTTGGTATTCGTCTGGGAGACCGATAACGCAGGCCCGGTTGACTAGCGGATGGTCCTCGAGGATTTGCTCGATTTGGGCGGGGTAGACCGAGACGCCGGAGACCTTGATCATGCGCTTGATCCGGCCCATGAAGTAGAGGTAACCGTCTTCGTCCATCCGGCCAATATCGCCGGTGTGGAGCCAGGTCTGCCCATCGTCATGGACGCGTAGGGTGGAGGCCGTCGCCTCGGGATCCTTCAGATAACCTTTCATCAGGGTCGGGCCGGTGACGCAGAACTCACCTTCAGTGTTATAGGGCAGCTCTTCGCCGGTGGTCGGGCTGACGACCTTCATCGACATTCCCGGAATCGGGATTCCCATGGCGTTATCGCGGTAGGCGGCGCGCGGCGAGACGGCGCAAGCGGTGACCGACTCGGTCAGGCCATAGCCCTCCATTAGCTCGACCTTCGAACCTTGGGCCATGATCGCCTCGTCGAAGCGCCGCTTGAGGTCAGGGCTCAGCATGTCGCCACCCGAATATGCCCCCTTAAGCCGATCAAAGCGGGCCTTGGGGAACTTGGGATTGTTGATCAGCGCCTGGAAGAGGGTCGGCACCCCAGCGAAGTACGACGGCTGATACTTGATGACATTGTTGATGTAAATATCCGCCGAGAACTCCGGCACCAAGATAAAGCAAGCGCCGACCGTCATGGCAGTGTGGATGCACAACCCGAGACCGAAACCGTGGAAGGCGGGTAGGATCGCCAGGATCGAGTCATCGCAGCAGAACCCAGTGATCGCGGTCATCGAGACGCCGAGAGCGTTGAAGTTCGCCGATGATAGTTCGATGCCCTTCGGCAGGTCAGTCGTGCCACCGGAGAACAGGACCACGCAACCGTCATCCGGTTCGATCGGACGGACGTACGCCCCGGTGGGAGCCACCCCAGAGGCCATAAACGGCTTCCAATGCATCACCATCGGATCGTCCGGCACCGCCGGAATCTTCCGTCCCTTAGTCACCGCGAACCCAACCTTCTTCACCTTCCCAAGATAACCGGAGATCCGGGTGATCAGGATGTGCTCTAGGCCGGCCTCCACCGCCAGGTCGCGGAAGACCGGATAGAACATGTCGACGGTGACCACCCAGCGGGTTTCAGTCATCGCGATGTAGTGTTTCAGTTCAGTCGGTGAAGACAAGGGGTGAGTCATCACGGCCCGGGCCCCCAGCTTATTGAGGGCATAGAAGCAGATCACAACCTCGGGCACATTGGGCAGCGAGAGCAAGACCGAGTCGCCGGTGGTCACCCCCTGCGCCGCGAAAGCGCTAGCACACTTATCGACCTCCGCTAGTAGTTCCGTGAAGGTCAGGGTCCGCCCCATGAAGATCACAGCCAGATGGTCGGGCCAATTGGTAGCGGAGTTGGCGAGCGCCTCGTACAGCGTGGCATCTGGCACATCAATATCGGCAGGTATATCGGGGTAATACTTCAGCCACGGTCGTTCGGTTGTCATTAGGCTCCTATTTTTTTACTTATGACTAGGGGAGAGACTAGCGGGTGCCAGATCCTCCAGTTGAGCAGGGTCCATGATGTAGGTTTCCATTAGTTCGAGCGCGCGCGCGTCCTGATAGCCGTCGGCGATCCGTTCATCTAGGGCGACCCGCAGCGGGATTTTCGTACGTACGGTGGGTTGACCGTCCTCCCCGACACAGACCGTTGGTTCAATCTTACCGATCGACATGAACAGCGAACAGGTGCCCCACTCGAAAAGATGGTGGTAGGGCGCGTCGAGACCGACACTGCCGAGGTTGGCGATGTAAACGCTACAACGCAAAGGGTCCACCCCGCGCAAAAACTTCGGGGTGTCAAAGTAGAAGTCATACCACTCCAGCATGCGAACCGCCAGGCGCAGCAACCCCCGCGGCAAGCGCATGAAAGTCCCAATGAGATCGTCGTCGGCCTTGGCTTCGTCGGAGCGGGCGATCCGAATCTCGCCGCGCAGCTTCGCCAGGATCGTCGCCCGATCGTCCTCCGGCTTGATGGTCACCATGACATTGGTTTCTTCGCCGTCCTCGGTCATCTGCTTGCGGGCGATGAAAGACAAGACGATATTGCGGCGTTGGTAGAGACGCCGGCCAATGATGTAGCGATTCAAGCTCGGGCGCAGCCGCATCAGCTTGATCAGCGACAGGAGCACGGCCTCAAAGACGGTGATCGCTTGATCGGTGCCCCGGTTTTGGTCGATGTACGCCAACAGAGCCTCGGCGTCGAGACTAATCGGGTAATAAGCAATTGAGTCATTGCGTCCCCGCATGATGTACGGGAAGAGTGCATTGAGATCGTACGGGATCTGCACCCGAGTCGCGTCGTAACGATCCCCTCGCGATTTGCGCGGCTTAGTCGTCGCCATTGTCCCCTCCAGGTCACTGGTCGCCAGTCCGATATTAGCCGATCCCTAGGGGATTTGGGATCCGTCCGTTGTTTGGACGAGTTAGGCTCGCCAGTCGGCGGGCTCAAGGTTGCCGCAATTAATCTAGCCAAAAGCCCGCTCGTTGAATCCCCTGCTTGACCCGCCTACTCTGAATTTTACTAGGCATGAAAAGAGGCCGAAGTGAACAACGACGAATACCCAAAAACCTGGGTGATTGGGAAGAAACGATGACTGTCGCCGGTGGGACGGCAGCCTGGATCCGGATGTGGGTCGCTCTGACTGCTAGGGGGCCCCGCGTGACGGTGACGGTGAATGGCCGCGCCCTGCTGGGCTCCTTAGCTGGGCGGCCAATGTCTGGGGTGTAGCAACCAAGACCATTGCATCTTCCCCATCAGCGTCGATGGGAATCCCCGAGAGTTAGCTCTCGGATAGAGGACGACCGCGGGTGAGGGTCACCCCCCCCCGACCCCCCTTCCAACCCGCGGTCGTCCTTCCAGGTTCACAAACCAAGACGGGCCCGACCCCCTCCCTCTACCAACCCCTCCCCAGCCCCCGCTAACCCCTCCCCAGACCCC
>JAIRKB010000005.1 GCA_031260385.1 Propionibacteriaceae bacterium
GAGCATCCTCTGATTCCAAGACCGCTTGATCGGCTCGCAAGCGCGAGAATCGCCTAGTCAGAACCTCTTTCATGGCGCCGGGGTCATTCGACTCTACGGTCGTGATCGCAAAATGTCGATATTCGGACTTGCGGGCGAGACCGTCCTCAAAGACCACCATTGAAGCGACCGTATTGGTGCCCTGAAGGTGGGCGATATCGTAACATTCGATTCGCAAGGGGGCCGAATCCATCTTGAGGGTCTGGGCGAGCTCATCAAGGGCCTGATTTCTGGTCGTCAGATCGGAGGCCCGGCGGGTCTTGTGGAGGTCGAACCGCTGGGCGGCATTAACCGTCGCCGTTTCCATTAAGGCTTTCTTGTCGCCGCGCTGCGGCACACGGATGCGCACCTTGCCACCGCGCGCCTGGCCCAGTAACTCCTCCAAGACCGCCCGAGAGGTTGGCAACCCCGGCACCAGAATCTGGGGGGGAATGATCCTCTTCCGCTCCGCTTGGTCACCCTCCACTTCACCGTAGATCTGCAATAAGAAGGCTTCAACCAGGTCGGGGAGATCGGTCTCGGCCTGGCCTTCGCCAGGATCACCCTCCCAGTCGCCCCGATCAGCCACCCAACCGCGCTCCGCGAGGATCCGACCGGCTCGAACCTGGAAGAGCTGAACCGCCGCCTCTAGGGGATCGATCGCTAGGGCGATGACATCGAGATCAGCGGAGTCCTCTAGGACGACGGCATTACGATCCATCACCCGACGCAAGGCGGCGATCTTATCGCGGGCAATCCCAGCCCGTTCGTATTCCAGGGCGGTTGCCGCCGCCGTCATCTCCGCTTCCAAGCTGGTAATGAAGGGACGGATTCGTCCGGCGATCGCCCGACAGAAATTGCGGACGATTGCGCGGTGCTCCTCGGCGGTGATCCGACCAACACAGGGGGCAGCGCATTTATCAATATGCCCCATCAGACAAGGGCGACCCGAGGCCTGGGCGGACCGATACACCCCACCACTACAGGAGCGCATCGGGAAAACCATCAGCAGGGCATCAATCGAATCCCGAATCGCCCAAGCCTGAGCATAGGGGCCGAAATAGCGCCAACCTTTCCGCCGAGCCCCCCGCCCGACAAAGACCCTCGGGACATCCTCGCTCCAGGTCACACAGAGCCAGGGATAGGACTTGTCGTCGCGAAATTTGACGTTGAAAGGCGGGTCGTATTGCTTGATCCAGGTGTATTCCAACTGGAGGGCTTCTAGCTCATTGCGTACGGTCGTCCACTCCACCCCAGCGGCGGTCCTCAACATCGAGCGGGTACGGGGGTGGAGGTGGATCGGGTCTTGGAAGTACGAGGTGAGCCTAGCCCGCAAGGAGTTTGCCTTGCCGACATAGATCACGCGCTTGGAGGCATCCAGGAAACGGTAGACCCCCGGATCGGTCGGGATCTCGGCGGTCTTCGGGCGCCAAGAGTCAGTCATGATGGCCCAAGAGCGCGCCGAAGGAACTGGCCGGTGTAGGAGGTCGGGTGGGCGGCGATCTCCTCTGGGGTGCCCTCAGCGACGATATAGCCACCACGTGAGCCACCCTCGGGGCCGAGGTCGATCACCCAGTCTGCCGTCTTGATGACATCGAGGTTGTGCTCAATCACAACTACAGTGTTCCCCTGTTCGACTAAGCGGTCAAGGACGAGTAGGAGTTTGCGAATATCCTCGAAATGGAGGCCGGTGGTTGGCTCATCGAGGACATAGAGGGTCTTGCCAGTGGACCGCTTCTGCAGTTCGGAGGCCAGTTTCACCCGCTGGGCCTCACCACCAGACAGGGTGGTCGCTGACTGGCCGAGGCGGACGTATCCCAAACCGACCTCCACTAGGGTGTTGAGGTGGCGGGCAATCGCCGGGATAGCGGCGAAGAACTGAGCGGCCTCTTCAATCGGCATCGCCAGCACCTCGGCGATCGTCTTGGCCTTGTAGCGCACCTCTAGGGTCTCGCGGTTGTAACGGGCGCCATGGCAGATCTCGCAAGGCACATAAACATCGGGGAGGAAGTTCATCTCGATCTTGATCGTGCCATCGCCCTGACAGTTATCGCAACGTCCGCCCTTGACGTTGAAAGAGAAACGACCAGGCTGATAACCCCTTACCTTTGACTCGGTAGTCTGGGCGAAGAGGGTCCGAATCTTGTCGAAGACCCCGGTGTAGGTCGCCGGGTTGGAGCGGGGGGTCCGCCCGATTGGTGACTGATCGACGTGAATAACCTTGTCAATCTCATCGGCGCCATCGAGGCGACGGTGGCGACCGGGGACGGCCTTGGTGGAGTAGATCCGGCGCGCTAAGGCCTGGTAGAGGATCGAGTTCACCAGTGAAGACTTACCCGAGCCAGACACCCCAGTCACGGCGATAAACAAACCTATGGGGAAGCTAACATCGATCACTTGGAGGTTGTGCTCACTCGCCCCAACGACGGTGACCTGACGCTCACTGCGTAGTACGGTCCGGACATCCGTCCCACCCTTGGTATTCGGCGCCTCGTCCTCAGCATAAGCCTCGACTAGGAACGCCATCAGGGAACGAACACCTTGAGGAGATGCTGCCGATCATCTATACCCCAACGATCGGCGAAGTCATCGAGCGGTTCATCAGTGCGACTCGAGGGTCTTGCGAACGGCCTTGGGT
>JAIRKB010000029.1 GCA_031260385.1 Propionibacteriaceae bacterium
AACACCGATCGGAAAACTCCAATCGAGCTAAAGCGCGGTGATCTGGTAGCGCAGCTCATCATTCAGCGGGTCGAGCGGGTGTCCTTTGTGGAGGTTGAGGCCCTCCCAGACTCTCAGCGCGGCAGCGGCGGATATGGCTCGTCCGGGGGAGTGGCCGCCTGGGAGGGATAGGGCACCAGACATCGATTACAGTAGTAGTCTTAGTGACCTGGATTCCAATAAGGAGATTAACGTGATTTTCGGGCGCAAAAAATCGGCTCAAGACACCGACGACGATATCGACACCGAAATTGTCGACGAACTAGATGACGACGAAGTCGACGCCGACGAAGACTACGACGACGCAGAAGACGATGAAGACTACGACGATGACGATGACGATGAGGTCTGGGAAGAGGAGCTTGACGAGTGGGCGCTTCTAGACCGCAGTCAGGATTGGCGCGAAGACGGTCCCTTCGATTATGACGAAGTTGATCTCAGTGACGACGATATCGACCGCGAGAACCTAGGCGCCCTGATTGTCACCCCCGAAGTCGGTCAGCGTCTGAAGTTGGTCGCCTCGGGCGATCCCGAAGAAATCACCTCCCTCGTGGTCGAGAATGGTCCCGCCTCCGGGATGCAGGTCAGCGTCTTGGCGGCGCCAACGACGGCGAACTTCTTGGCGGAGGTCCGCCAAGAGCTGATTGAAGCCAGTGAAAAGGGTAAGTCGATCGAACTAGTCGAGGGGCCTTTTGGAACCGAGGTGCGCCGCATCGTCGCCATGGAGGATGGTAAAGGGCGTGAGGTCTATGCGCCGGTGAGGGATTGGCTGATTGCCGGACCGCGCTGGGTGTTGAAGGTGACTTTGACCGGCAAGGCCGCGCTTGATCATCATCAAACAGGCGCGGCTGCCGATCTAGAGGAGTTCGTTCGCAACATCATCGTTCGACGCGGCGATGTCGCGATGGTCCCGGGATCAGTTGTGCCTCTGACACCGGTGACCGATTAGGGTTGTGTCCGAAGGCCTTAACGCGGCACTAGCTCCCGAGCAGGATGCCGGTCTCAAAGATTGGCAAGATGCTAATCAGGGCTGAGACCACCGGCAGAATAATGCCGAGGATGATACCGAAAATGCCAGCGACCCGTCCACGTTTGGTGGCGGTGGCAACGATCGACAGAATGAAGCCGACGAACCCGAATAAGGCAGCGGCTAAGGCGCCATAACCGAGGACATAAAGGAGCCTGGCTTGGCTTGCTCCGAGCCAAGCTTGGTAGTCAGCGAAGGTCCTGGCGACCTCAGGAGCGGTTTCGATGGCATCCATGAGGAGGCCGAGAACGGTGTATAGGCAGACAGTCATCGCCACAGCGCCGAGGATAACCAGCAGTAGGGCAATAACCCCCATTGCAGCAGTTTTTTTTTGGGTCCCCCCAACATATACTTGCGTCATGGTCGCAGTCTAGAGGATTGTCGTACGGGATAGATAGGCATATCAGGGTATTGTGGTGGTGCCATGATCATTGAAACGACACCAACGGATGTTGCCCACGGCGGCTACTGTGTGGCCCGCCATGAGGGCGTCGTTGTCTTCATTTCTGGTGCGTTGGTGGGGGAGCGCTTGCGGGTGGAGATTACCTCTCGACGCTCCAAGGTTTGGTACGCCCGGGTGGTCGAGGTCTTGGAGCCTTCCCCCGACCGAATCGACCTTATTTGGCCCCTCGCCGCGCGCCAGGTGATTGGCGGGGCCGATCTTGGTCATGTCAGTCTTGAGGCGGGGCGGGTGTGGAAGGCCCAGGTGATCCAGACCCAATTACGCCGTCTAGCCCATCTCGAAAGGGTGGTTACGGTCGAGGGGATAGCCTCGGACACCGAGCGGGCCGGGTTAGCCTGGCGCACCCGCCTGAGTCTCCAGGTTGATAATAAAGGCCGCCTCGGGCTGTTTGGGGCGAAAACCCATCAAGTCCAGCCGATTGATGGCATGCCCTTGGCTCACGAGGCGATCCAAGAAGCGATTGCCCGCGAACTGAAGACTGGTCGGGTTCAACAAGCGCCCGGGCCGCGCCTCTATGTCCAGGCCAGTGGCTCTGGTTTGGCGGTACACCCCGCCCGTACATCCTTCACCATAGTCGAACAGGTAAAAACCAGTGACGCCGTCTGGACCTACCAGGTGGCCGGTGATGGGTTCTGGCAGGTCCATCGTCAGGCCGGCACCATCCTGGTGGAGGCGGTCCGACGCGCCGTCGGCGACTGGGGTGGCCCGATCTTTGATCTCTATGCCGGCGCGGGTCTGTTCACCCTCCCCCTAGCCGCCCTCGGTCTAGTCACCGCCATCGAGGGTAGCCCCTCCGCCGTCCAAAACCTCCGCACCAACACCGCCGGGCTGGAGGTGCGCCCTCTGAGCGGTGATGTCGCCGCCGTCCTCGAGCGGATAGAGCCAACCCCTGGGTCCGTGATGGTCTGCGACCCTCCCCGTTCCGGGGCCGGCCGTCTCGCGGTCGAGCAGATGGCCAGGATCGGCCCGGAACGGGTGGTCTACGTCGCCTGCGACCCGGCGGCACTCGCCCGCGATATCGCAACCTTCGCCGACCTCGGCTATACCCTGACCGATCTTCGAGCTTTCGATCTGTTCCCGATGACCCACCACGTTGAATGTGTGGCGGTCCTAGACCAGCTCTGAAGGCGATCGCCGCCCAAGGTAGGATAGCCCCCAGAGAAATTGAAGAGGAGTCTAGTCATGGTCAACCTGAGCCAGCTGTCAGTCGGGGAGCGGACCTACCAGTACATCCCGGTGGCCGATGTCGCCGCCCGGGCCCCACTCACCGTCGCGATCATCGCCGAGAATCTGATTCGGAACCAGGCCGATCCAGCGGCGATTGAGGCCTTGCGCCACTGGCCGGTCGCCGACCAAGACCAAGAGGTCGAGTTCGCCCCGGCGCGCGTGGTGATGCAGGACTTCACCGGGGTGCCCTGCGTGGTTGACCTAGCGACGATGCGGGAGGCCGTCCGCGCCCTCGGCGCCGACCCGACCCTCGTCAACCCCCGCGTGCCAACCGAACTAGTGATTGACCATTCGGTGATCGCCGACCATTTTGGTTCGCCAACCGCTTTCGAAGCCAATGTGGCTGTGGAATACCGCCGTAATCAGGAGCGTTACCAGTTCCTGAAATGGGGCCAGCAAGCTTTCTCCAACTTCCAAGTCGTACCCCCAGGAACCGGCATCGTCCATCAGGTTAACGTTGAACACCTCGCCCGAGTGGTGATGACCGACGGCGATCTCGCCTACCCTGACACCTGTGTTGGGACGGATTCTCACACCACGATGGTCAACGGGCTCGGCGTGCTCGGCTGGGGTGTCGGCGGCATCGAAGCCGAGGCCGCAATGCTCGGTCAGCCGATCTCGCTGACCCTACCCCAGGTGATTGGCGTCGAGTTGACCGGCGAGCTGACCGCGCCCGCCAACGCTACCGACCTAGTCCTGACTATCACCGAGCGCCTGCGCCAACACGGCGTGGTCGGCAAGTTCATTGAGTTCTTCGGTGAGGCGGTAGGCGGTCTCGGGGTGGAGGTTCGGGCGACGATCGCCAATATGTGCCCCGAATACGGTTCCACGGCCTGCCTATTCCCGATTGATGAGGCGACCCTGGACTACCTCACCCTGACCGGCCGCAGCGCCGACCAGGTTCGCTTGGTTGAGGCCTATGCCAAAGCCCAAGGCTTCTGGGGTAGCGCTCAGCGTCCCGGTTATGCGGCGATTCTCGAGATTGATCTTAGTACGGTCGAACCAAGCCTAGCCGGGCCGAAACGGCCCCAGGATCGGATTGGCCTGCGCGGGGCCAAAGCCGCTTTCCACCAGGCCCTCGCCACGGCCGGGGTCGACCCAACCGCGGCCGATATGGGCACGCCTGGGCACGGGATGGTGGCGATTGCGGCGTTGACGAGTTGTACGAATACCTCCAACCCCACCGCGATGGTGACCGCCGGGCTCCTCGCCAAGAACGCTGTCGCGCAAGGCCTATCGGTGCCTGGCTGGGTCAAGACCACCTTGTCGCCCGGTTCCCAGGTGGTAAGCGATTATCTCGATGCTCTTGGCTTAATCCCTCACCTGGAGGCCTTAGGCTTTTATCTGGCTGGTTATGGTTGTATGACCTGCATCGGTAACTCCGGCCCCCTCGCTGACCAGGCCAAACAAGCTGTCGACCAGGGTGTCATCGCCACCGCCGTACTATCCGGAAACCGGAACTTCGAAGGTCGGATCTCACCGGATGTCGGATTGAACTACCTAGCCAGCCCGGCCTTGGTTATCGCCTATGCCCTAGCGGGCACCATGAACCTCGACCTGACCACCGAACCCCTCGGGCAGGCGGCGACGGGGGAGCCGATCTACCTTGGGGACCTCTGGCCGAGCGAAGACGAGATCACCAGCGCTGTAAACACCGGCCTCCAGTCGTCAATGTTTACCAGCCGATATGCCAATGCTTTCACCGGCTCACCCTC
>JAIRKB010000042.1 GCA_031260385.1 Propionibacteriaceae bacterium
CGGGGGCACGACCACCAGTGCCCACGGCGAGTGTAAGGCATCCCCCGGATGCCAAATAGGCCCCTATTGGCTCGACCCCCTCTGGCTTAGGAAAAATGTCTATCCTAGACAAAGTGTCAGCCCTTGTCACATCTCTAATAAGCGGACATCTGGTCGTACACCTTGGTAACGAGTTCGATAAGAGCCGCGGCAGCCTCGGCAGCCTCTTCAACATCGCTCGTGGCCACGGCTTACTCCTTGTTGGCAAGTGGGATGGCGGTGAGAGGTTGCCTCTTGATAGTGGCAACGAAGGTGTCGGTGTCTGGTGGGTCTGCCCAGTAGTCGCTTTCAAGACGGCGAATGTTGACAGCGCGATTTAGCCGACTGGTCGCGCGCTCCGCGACATCGTCGAGATCGTCGAGTGTTGGCGTACCTATGACCATAACGTCCACGTCGTCGGGTGGGCCACCAGACGAGCCCGCGTCCCGGGCTGCCCACGAACCATAAATGAATGCCTGCTTCACACCAGCGACATCCGCTAGTTCCTCGGTGAGTACGGGTAGTGGCCCGTAGGTGGCGGTAAGTAGCTCCGTTAGAGGGGTGATGATCCGGTTCGGCGCCGGTCGGCGCACTAGGCGTTGATTGCCAGATCGACGATCGGCGAGCAGGCCAGCCGTGACAAGTCGTTCGACTTCTTGGGCGGTCGCTCTTAACGAGGCGTCGGCATACTGTGCTAACTTCGAGACGCTGAACTCGCGTTCGGGTGCCAGGTATACGGTTGCGAGAACCTTTCCCTGCACTCCCGATCGGAGAATCGGGAGCAAAGCTGGAGGCACAACTCTCATAAGAGTGCATCTTAGCATAACGTCTTAGGTGACTTTGATTCTGCCCCTAGGCTGGGTCGGCTTGGAGGGTGGTGCTGGGGGGGAGGTAGCCGCCGGGTTCGCTTAGGGTGACGTCGCCGATGATGCGGATATCCTCGGCGAAGTGCCAGTCGCCGTTGACAGTTAGGGTTTGGGCTTCGCGTAGACCGAGGGGGTGGGGCAGGCGGCGTTCTAGGGCGTCGATGGTGGCGTAGGTCTTGTCGAGCATCACCACGGGGAGGGGGGAGACGGTGGCGCGGGGGATGTAGTCGGCGCCGAGGTCGAAGACGTCGGAGCGTAGGAGGGTGAGTTCGTTGGTGGTTTTGACCGGCAGGAAGCGGCCCCGAGGGACCACGATCGCGCGGGCGCCCTCGAAGGCTTCGATGGCAGCCCCCATGGCGGTTTCGATTTGGTAGACCGCTGGCGAGGTGGGGTCGCGCGGGTCAACGGTTTTGGCGTTGCGGATTAAGGGGAGACCTAAGACTCCACCCGTACGTATCAGAGTCTCGCGGACGGCGACCAGATCGAACCACAAGGTATTGCAGTGGGCGTACGGGTGGATCGCCGGGTCAGTAAAGAACTTCATCTCTTCGGGGGGAGTTTGGGCTGACTCCCGCAGGATCAACCGCCGATCGGCCTTCCGGATCGCCAGATGCCCACCCTTAAGATCCATCGGCGTACGCAGGGTCACCTCGGTCGCAAACGGGGCTTTCGTCGACGCAAACCAGGTCGCCAACTCCGCCGATGGCGCCGCCCCTAGGTTATCGCCATTGGAGACGCAAGCATAAAGAAATCCCTGGTCAATCAGGGTGTCCAGCATCCGGGAATCCAGGAGCGTCGGGTAGAGATCACCATGGCCTGGCGGACACCACTCCAGGTTTGGATTAGCGGGCCAGGCTACCGGACTCAGATCATCGACCTGGAGTTTGGGTTCCTCCGACTGCAACATATCGAGCCCAATCCCCGCCACCGCCAGTTCGGGATAGGCCTCGAGGGCCGCTAGTACATCAGCCTGGGTGGCAAAGGAATGCAAGAAGATCAGCGGCAGGCGTACGTCATAATGCTGGCGCGCCCATAAAGTCTGACGAACAATGATGTCCAGGAAGGTCAACCCATCCTTAGCTGTCAGCAGGGTCTTGGCCTTGTTCAACCCCATCGAGGTCCCCAACCCCCCGTTGAGCTTAATCATCACCGTCGCCGCTAGGGCCGCCCGGTCGCCGCTCGACGAAGGCTCCCCCAGGGTGTCGGGCGCGGCCAGCGGCTCAATCGTCGCCTCCGGAATCATCCCAGTCGCCCCACCCGCCAACTCATCCCAGTAACGCTCAAAAATCGCAATCGCCGTCGGGTTGACCTGGGCGCGCCGCATCTTCTCCACCGCACGCATCCGATTTAGCTCCAGCACATACCCATCCTAGCCCGAGCGCCAAAGCGTTAGCCCCACTGGCTCGGGGGCTCGGCTTAAGGGGCGGCTTAAGGGGGAGGGGGTTGGGTAGGGTGCTTTGGGGGGAGTGATCGACCACAACCAACCGGGAGAGAGATGACCGAGACTATTACCGAGCAAGCGACGAAGGTCAGGCCCTGGGCAGCGGTGATCGCCATGCTGGTGGGCTTTTTCATGTTGATGGTCGACGCCAATATCGTCTCGGTCGCCAACCCCTCCCTCCAAGCCACTCTCGGGGCCACCTTGACCCAGACGATCTGGGTGACGAGTGCCTACCTGCTCGGCCTAGTCGCTCCCCTACTTCTGGCGGGACGACTCGGTGATCGCTACGGTCAAAAGACCCTCTTCATCTTGGGTATGTCCGTGTTCACCTTGGCCTCCCTAGCCTGTGGACTATCAACCACCATTGAGATGCTTATCCTCGCCCGGGCGATTCAAGGGTTTGGCGCCGCGTTGATGACCCCGCAGACCCAAGCGATGATCGTCCGGATCTTTCCGCCCGACCGGCGTGGGGCGGCCATCGGCTTGTGGGGATCGGTGGCCGGTCTCGGGGTTCTGACCGGGCCGATCCTCGGCGGTTTCCTGGTTCAAAGCGCTGGTTGGCAAGCGATCTTCCTGATCAATGTCCCAGTCGGTGTGGTGGGCGTGATCCTTGCCTGGCGCCTGCTGCCCACCTTGCCGCGACTAAAGGTCAGCTTTGACTGGATCGGCA
>JAIRKB010000047.1 GCA_031260385.1 Propionibacteriaceae bacterium
GATAGGCGCGCTCGGCCATCTCACCAGCAGAAGGCTTGCGCCTAAACCCGCTGCGCTTGACTGGCTCTGGGCGGAGCATGCCGGAAGCGGTGATCTCTTGGGGGAAGGGGGACCGAGACGGCTCGGCCCCGCCGCGATCGATTGGTGGCGGCGGCGCGAGGGGGCGCATCGCTGGGGTCGGCGGATGCTTCGGCAGGCCGTAAGACGTGAAAACCTGGGCTTGAGCCGCCGGAACAGCCAAAGGGAGCTTCGGTTCCGGTGGCGGTTGGATCTCTGGGATCACCGGACCAGGACCGGGGGGACCGTTCGGGAAGACGTAGGTTTCGGTGTGCACCACCGGCGGGGTCCCAGTCGGGGTGATCCGCGGTAACGGTTCCGACACTGGCTCGGCCTTCGGTTCGATCATCGGTTCGACGGCGATGACCAGCTCATTGATGTTATCGAAGGGATCGAAAAAGTCATCGTCCACTGGCGGGATATTGGCTTCGACGAGGGCCGCGACCTCGGCTGGTGCCAATGCGGGAGGGAGGATTGGCTCTGGTTCGGCCACCGGGGCTGGGGTCGGTTCGGGCAACGGCGCCGGTTCAGGCTCCGGTCGGGGAGCGGGTGCGGGCGCTGGGGGAGGGGGCGGCGGGATCGGCGGTATCGGCGCGGGCGCGGGTGAAGGCTTTCGCCCGGGAGACCCCGGTTTCGAACCACCAACAATCCGCTCAAAGAGCGCCTCCGAACGGCTCAGAATCTGGGTGGTTTCGGGAGTTGGCGGATGATCGAAAAACCCCGGTTCCAGGATCGCCGCTGTTCTCGGGGTCGGGGGTGCTGGGGTCGGTGGTTGATCGAAGAACCCGGGCTCCAGGATCGTGGTCGGCTTCGGTGTCGCTTTCGGTTGGGGAGGGCCCATTGGTTGTGGGGGCGGCCCAGCCGGGAAAGACGTGAAAGGATCACTCGCCGACGGCCTGGTAACCGGGGTTGGTGGGCTGAGCGGGGCCTGGGCGCCGAGTTTCGGGAGGTCCTTCCTCGGAAGGGAGTTAATGACCATCGGGTCGAAGGTCAAACGCAGCTCCTGCAGGGAAGATTCCAGGCCACCCGGCGGTGGCGCGGCTTCGGTGACATTGCCATCCGGGCTCACCAGCAGCCGGAAAGCCCCTTCAGGGTCCTGGCAGACCACGAAGAGATAGTCACCCTTCCGGCGGGCCTCCTCGCAGACCACGCCGATCGCTCGTCGCCGAGCCGTCATCAGGTCGGGAGCCATCACCGCGGTAACGTGATCATCAATCTGAACCCCACCTTGGCCATCAGCTGACAAGATGATGACGCAGTCGCGTTGGGGAGGGGCCGGGGCATCCCAATCCCAGCCGAGCATCGACTCCGGGTCGTCGGCGTCCTCTTCGTAGGTGTCGAACGGCGATGACTTAGGGCTTGTCCGGGCGCCCGGCGATCGGGGCGGAGGGTTGCCGCCCATGACGTCGAAGAGCGCTGGGCCGGATCGGTCGGAGCTGCTGAAACGGGTGGGATCTTGGGGTAGGGGTGGTGATTGCTGGGTGTCGACCGAACCATCCGGGTTGATGACTAGCTTAAAAACTCCATCCGGTTCGGTGCAGAACACGGGCACTGGCTGAGCCAGATCGGCGGCGGTTTCGGCGACGAGGATCATCGCTTCGATGCGTACAGCGTCAAGATCCTCGCAGGCCAACAAGTGCGTAACCCCTGCGATGATGACTTCGCCAGTCCCGTCGCGGCGAATGTGTGCGACACATGGCGGCGCTGTCAGGGTCGACCTCTCCGTTAACATGACACCTCTCACTCCCGTTAAAAAGCGCGGTTCAGCGAGAGGGGGGACTTACACCGTACCGCAGAGACATTCTATTAGGCTTGGCAAGCTTGCACCAACCCGTTACGAGTGGTTTGAGTATGGATTGCCCGCTTCTGCTAGTCCGGAGGCAACGGAGGCCGCGGCGACCAGCCAGGAGCGCTGGGTGGCCGGGCGGAGATTATCGAAGGCTAGAGTCCCCTCGACCATCGCTGGATCGTACGGTATGAAAGCGACATCACGCGATAGGAAAGCGTAACCGTCCATTAGGGAGCGGATCGACTCTTGGGTCGCCCGCGGATCGGCTTGGGTGATGATTGTCACAGAGTTTTGGGCGAGGCGTGCCGAATGATCGTCACGTTCCCATAAGGCCTCAAGCAGGAGGGCGCCCGCCTCGGCGTGGTCGGCGCGGGTCGTCGTCACGGTGACCAGTTGGTCAGTGTGATCAATCATCGAACGCCACATCGGGTCGGACTCATCATTACCAGAATCCATGATGATTAGGCGGTAAAACTTGGCGGCCACCGTCCAGATGGCATCGACATCAAGGGAGGTGATGCGCTGTTCGTCGGCTAGCACGGCCGATTTGGACCGCAGCACATCGTAGCGGTCGAGGGCCTGATGGTGGACCAGCCCGGCAAGTTCACTGGCATGGGCGTACGGGCGCAAGAGGCGGGGCACCTCGGGGAGGAGATCCAATAAGGTGGCTTCGTGTTGGCCTTGCTCGGTGCGCCAGCCGAGCGTTCCGCGGGTTTGGTTGTTATCCCAGGCGAGGATCCGGCCGCCACCCTCGCGGGCGAACACCGCCGCCAAGCAGATCGTGGTCGGGGTCTTGCCGGCACCCCCCTTGCCGTTGACAACGGCAATCGTCCGGGTAGAGGTCCACTGTTTCGCGATCGCCTCGCGACAGGCTTGGTCGGTGAGATCCGCTTCGGCAGCCGCCCGGCGCACACCGCGCCGGGCCAGTTTGCCACGCCAGGTCGGAACCGACAGCGGATCGCCAGACTCCGCTCGCAGGGCATGGCGGGCATCAAGAGCGCCATCCTCCCAGATCTCGTCGGTGGCCGTGGAGATCGCCTGGCTGATGAAAGGGGCC
>JAIRKB010000075.1 GCA_031260385.1 Propionibacteriaceae bacterium
CGTGGGCACCGGCGAAGAAGGTGGGCGCTAGGTCCATGTAGATCTCCGCGTCTTGGCTGAGTACGGCCCAGGCTTGGCGGACGTAAGCTTCGTTGGGAGTTGTGACAGTGATGTACTGGTTGGTGCCGGGACGGTGACGATCGATCGAGTCAGCGCACATCAACTCCCCGCCGGGGCAGGTCAGCCGGGCGTGAAGGACCAAATCTTTCACCGCCTCGGCCTGGGCAAGGGGGGTGTCGGGCAGATCCCCATAGGTCTGCTTCTCGACCACTTGGGCGCCAAAAGCCGCCGCGTAGGCATCAATCGCTGCTGAACAACACCCGTTAAACATCAGGTAATGTGAAAACATCGCCGTCTCCAATCTTGTCACGAGCCCGTCCCGTTGACTGCCGTCCTAGGCTCGCCCCCCAACTATAGCCAGCCAAACTCGATATCCCCAGGGTTAGGGGTCCGCTCACCTGGCTGCGGGGTAAAAACGTGATATTCGTCACCAGGCGCCCCATGGAGGACTCGAACCTCCGACCAACGGATTAGAAGTCCGTTGCTCTATCCATCTGAGCTAATGGGGCCCGTCCACAGTTTAGCGCCATCCTCTAAGAAGGACTAAAGTGGTCTGGGTGGAAAACATGGTGTGGCTCGACTGCGAGATGACTGGCCTTGATCTGCGTACCGACGCGTTGATTGAGGTGGCGGTGCTGGTAACCGACGCCGAGTTGAACGTGCTTGGTGAAGGGATGGACATCATCATCACGCCTCCGGCGGCGGCACTGGAGGTGATGAGCGAACTCGTCACCGAGATGCACACCACCTCGGGCTTGCTAGCCTGTCTCGCGGACGGTGTTCCGCTGCTAGAGGCGGAGCAGGCGGTCATGGATTATGTACGGCAGTACGTCCCTGAGCCCGGCAAGGCCCCCCTGGCGGGGAATAGCATCGCCACTGATCGGGGGTTCCTGGTTCGCGATATGCCCACCTTCGAAGCCCACCTCCACTACCGCAATATCGATGTCTCGTCTGTGAAAGAACTGGCGCGGCGGTGGTATCCCCGCGTCTTCTATGCCGCCCCCGAGAAGCGCGGCAATCATCGCGCCTTAGGCGACATCATGGATTCGATCAACGAACTACGCTACTACCGCGAAGCCTTATTCGTACCTTCCCCTGGGCCGACCAAGTTGGAAGCCCGACAGATCGCCAAACGCTATGCCAAGAACTTCGCCATGACCTCCCCCGCATCCCTGGCTGGCGCCCCGGGCGAGCCCGCAGGCTCGGAGGGTTAAGCCACCTCGCCTAGGCAGAATCGGACAGCGGCCTCAATATGCACCGTCGTGGAGTTGATGAGCGGTATATCCGCGTCATCGTCGCGAAGGATGAGCGGGAGTTCCGTGCACGCCAAGACCACCGCCCCCGCTCCTTGGCTAGCGAGGCGGTCAATCACCTCGAGCAACGCCCGGCGCGAGTCGTCGCGAACTATCCCGCGCGTTAACTCCTCAAAGACGATGCGACTCGCCACTTCAGCGTCATCTGGACTCGCCTGAACCACCCCAATCCCCCATTCCAAGAGGCGATCAGCGTAGAAGCGATCGAGCATTGTCCACTTTGTCCCCAGGATCCCCAGGCAGGACTGGCCGAGAGTGCGGGCTTGCTGGGCCACCGCATCGGCGATGTGGAGGAGGGGTATGTTAACCGCCTGGGCCACCTGGGGCGCGACCTTATGCATCAGATTGGCGCAGATCAGGAGCGCTTGCGCTCCGGCGGTTTGGAGGGTACGGGCGTGCTGCGCCAACACCTGCCCCGCTCCGTCCCAGTCCTCCGCCACCTGCCGGGCCCGAATCGTCCGAAAGTCGACTGAACTCAACAGCAGTGGCGCCGAAGCATGTCCCCCAACCCGGCTGGCCACCGCATCATTAATCCCCTTGTAGTAGTCAATCGTCGAGTGATAGCTCATGCCCCCAATTAAGCCCAAGGTCCGCATTTCCATACCCCCAGTCTGGCACGACCGACGCCCTTAATCACTCCATAAGCCGCCGAATTTCCCGAATCCCCGCCTGATCGCATACAATATTTCCGGCGTGTACCCCACGCCATGGTGGCTGTAGCTCAGTTGGTAGAGCTCCTGGTTGTGGTCCAGGCGGCCGCGGGTTCAAGTCCCGTCAGCCACCCAGACGCAGGCCGAGCGCAGAACAGTTAGCGCCGGCGGGGCAAGTAGGCCTGTAAAGGCCTACGTTCGGTTACGAAAATGCTGGAAGACAAGCTTGCTTGGATTCAAGCATGTTCGTAACCGATGCAGTCGGGCGCGAAGCGCTCGACGCCCCGCCAAAGCGACCCACGAGTTATGCCGAGGCCAAGGAATGGGTTGCCCGAGCAGCCAAAGGCTGCGAGTAACACCCCGAGGGTCGTTTCCCATGCCTGACAACATTTTTCATGCGTCTCTCATGCGCTCGACGCCCCGCCAAAGCCACCCACCAGTTATACCGAAGCCAAGGAATGGGTTGCCCGAGCAGCCAAAGGCTGCGAGTAACACCCCGAGGGTCGTTTCCCATGCCTGACAACATTTTTCATGCGTCACTCATGCGCTCGAATCCGACCGTCTTGGGGTGTGGCCTCATTCCGGGTAGGCTGACTGGGTGTGTGAAGTCAACAAACTCGGTGTGATTGGTCGGCCTTCGCTTGAGCATGTTGACCTAACTATGTTGGATTCTTACAGTTTCCCGGACGGGCGTGGTTTCCCTGATTCGTATCGTGAGTTCATTCGTCATTCCGGGTGGGCGCGAGCTTACGGCTTGTGGCTGATCTACCCCCCGGTTATGCCCGGATTTGACACTTGTGATAGCTGGCAGGATCGCGCGCAGGTTCTTACTGGTCGCTTCCAAGACTTCTACCGTGAGGGACGCCGCCTGGGGTATGACTTTTTGCTGGAGCCTGATGGTGACTGGTCGCTCGCACTTTCCCTCATGGTCTTCGGATGGAGCGAAAACGGCGATTATCTTCTTTGGGAGACGGCTTCACGGGGTGTCGACGGGGAGTTTCCAGTCTGGGTGTCGGCTCGTGGGCAGTCTATGCGCCGGCTGGGTGCTTGTCTTCATCGGGCACTTGAGGTTTTGCGCACAGAGTCGGTCAGTCTTTTCGGTGAATGTGCCGATGGCATCGAACCACTCCCAACGCCACCACGGTTCGTGACAAGGGGCCGGGGGTGTTGACACGCTTTACTCGCTTTCACATGCTAATGACTGGGACCACGGGGACGTTTCTAGTGGTGCGGTCCTCAATGGCTCTGGGAGCCAGGGTTCGTCTGCGCCACCAGAAGTGTCCCCTTGGTGCGCCTGGCCGATGCAGATCACACGAGTAACACGCGCGGTTTGGCAAGAGGCGAAAGAGCCTTTCCTTCGTACGATTAAGAGCCAACCGCTGATTCAGTTGGATTTGGCCAAGGAGATGTCATGATCGCGCGCTGGGAACAAGACTGACGAGCCCCTTGTCACGTTACTCACCTAGCTGATCCACATATCGGAGGTATCGGCGATTAACCATTCTCCTTCGGCCTTTTTGACCGTATATGTGGCACCGCTCGCCGCAAGCATGCCATACCAGACGGAAGCGTTTGTAACTAGAGTGTCGTCGGTCAAGCTCACATCGACATAGGAAAAAAAGAATCCGCCAGCAAAAAACTGCTCGCCGTTCCTATCAAGAACAATACGCCCAAGGTCGACCATGGCATCCCAGTCGCCCCATATGATCGAAAGCCGACTCCCCTCAACATATGACTCTATTTCCTTCTGTATGCGCTCGGGATGGCTGTACAGAGCCTGTGACAAGTCGACTCCAACATAGACCGTACTCCCGTCTGGCGGGAAGTAGTAGTAGTCTTCCAACGGGCAGCTCTGCCTAAAAACCGCGAGGTACGCTTCGACTTGGCCCCCGTCCTCACCGCCCTGCATCTGTCCGCAGGCCGAAAAAAGGAGCAACGCCGCAACAAACGCCAAAGTAGGCGACAAACGTTTACCGATGTTATTGGAGTTTCCCATATCCTCATCCCTGCCTATGACACCCTCACTCAATACTAGGCCAAAGTGGACCACCCAACACTATTTAACAGTTGTGGGGAGGGCTACACCAGTGTGGGGACCACGGGGACGTTTCTGGTGGTGCGGTCCTCAATTGCTCTGGGGCAGGGTTCGTATGCGCCACCAGAAACGTCCCCCTGGTGCGCCAGGATCTCTTCAAGTAGACGCTCAAAATAGTCCCGGCCCAGGAAATGACCGTTCTCGAGGCGTTCCTTGTCGAGTGCGTAACCCTTGACAGCGAACTCCCGCAAGACACTGGTAGCCCATTGGCAAAACTGAGTCGCTCGGACAGAGTTCACCCGATAACCGACCGATATGATGGCATCGAGATTGTAGTGCTGGGTTTGGTAGGTTTTGCCGTCAGTGGCAGTTATCCGGAATTTCCGGATAATTGAGTCCTGCCCTAACTCACTGCTGGCGAAGATGTTCGTCAAGTGTTCCGAGATCGTACGAACGTCAACAGCAAACAGCTCAGCCATCAGCTTCTGAGTAAGCCACACCGTCTCGTCTTCGAATCGAGCCTCGATCGACTCCCCACGCTCCTGCTAGGTGAAGATCAGGAACTCAGCAGTCGAGTTGCGAATGCGCAGTTGCTTGCTGTCGCCTGTCATGGTTTTCCTCCCAATTACTGGTGTAACCAGTCTCGCAGAGAGGTCCGACATTATTATCGCCGCAGCACCGCCCTTTGAACTTTCCGAGGGTTGCTTAAGATCAAGCGGGACGCGGGGGAACCCTGATTTGGCCCGGGAAGGGGGGCTTGGTGGGGGTGTTAAGCGATTGCGTTGACTAGACTTTACTCATGACCCATGAACAGCAAGCGTCTTGGCCGCTGGCGCCAACCGAAACCG
>JAIRKB010000084.1 GCA_031260385.1 Propionibacteriaceae bacterium
GAGATGCTGGCCGCCAGGGCCGGCGTGCGCATGCTGCATGTGCCCTACCGCTCCTCGCCGCTGGCGGTGCAGGACCTCATCACCGGCCGCGTGGACGTCTTCGTGGCCGACCAAGCCGTCATCCTGCCCGCGGCCCGGAGCGGCCAACTCCAGATGGTGGCGACCATTGATCAGGCGATTGCTGAGCAAACCCATGGCTTGATTCAGGCTGGTACGGGCACCGGCAAGTCCCTGGGTTACCTCGCTCCCATCATCGCCCATCTGATCGAAAACCCCGATGGCAAGGTGATAGTCGCCACCGCGACCCTCGCTTTGCAGACCCAGTTAGCGACCAAAGACATTCCAACCGTGATGGGGGCGCTAGACGAACTGGGCCTCGACGAAGTCTCCTGGGCAGTGCTAAAGGGTGGGTCGAACTATCCCTGCTTGCTGAAGATTCGCGACCTGCCAGCCGACCCAGCCGATCAACAGTACGCCCTTGAGGGGTTGGAGGCGACCGAGGATATCGATGCCAGCGCCGATCTCGCCAAGCAGGTCGTTGGTCTGCGCGCTTGGGCCGAGCGGATGGCCAAGGAGGGAGTGATCGCGGATCGAGATGAGGCACCGAGTCATGCCGGGAAAGCCTGGTCCCAGATCGCAATCTCGGGGCGTGAGTGTGTCGGCCCGGTCTGCTCCTATATCGGGCAATGCTTTGTCCAGGCCGCTCGCGAACGGGCCGCGCTCTCCCAGTTGGTGATCACCAACCATGCCCTGATCGCGATTGAGGCTAGCCACGGCTGGGCGAGTCTGAACCCTGACCTGCTGGTGCTCGATGAGGCCCACGAACTGGCCTCCCGGGTGACCACCTCGCGCACCGACGAGTTGAGCCCGCAGATGGTTGACCGGGCCGTACGGATGACAGCCGCCCTGCTGAAAGGCAAAGGTTCCGCCAAAGCGGACCGGACGGATTTCGAGCAGGCCGCCGAGCACTTCACCAAAGCCCTAGAGGCTTGTGAGGTCGGCCGGGTCAGCGATGAAGCCTTGTTCGCTAGTGTTGATGAGCTAAGGGGAGCGGCGAGACGGGCCTTATCCGCGCTCGGACGGGACTCGACCAATCCCCGCCAAGAACAGGTCAGCAATGTTGTCAAGGAGATCTTTGAGATCTGCGAGAGGATCAGTTCCGCCGATGAGTCTGAGGTGATCTGGGTCTCGGAACGCCCGCTCTTTGGGCCCCAATTGGTGGTGGCACCCCTGCGCGTGGCGGCTACGATCCGCTCAAGGATCCTGTCCCATCAAACCACGATTCTCACCTCGGCTACTCTCAAGCTAGGCAACTCCTTTGACCCGATAATCTCCACGATCGGGCTTGGCTTCACCCCCGACCTCGATGCGGACGAGGAGACAGAACCGCTGGCCTATACCGCGATCGACGTCGGTTCGCCTTTCGACTACCAATCCCAGGGCATCTGCTATGTCGCCGAACACCTGCCGCCACCCGGGCGCGATGGCATCGCTGACCAGGCTCTGGTCGAGATTGCCGAGTTGGTTCAGGCCGCTGGTGGCCACACCCTCGGTCTGTTCTCATCGATGCGTTCGGCCCAGCGAGCGGCAGATTTCGTACGGCAGACCACGGACCGCGAGGTCTTGGTTCAAGGCGAAGGTCATCTCCCGGAGTTGATCGCCCGCTTCCTAGCCGAACCGACCTTGTCGCTCTTCGGCACGATCTCGCTCTGGCAGGGGATTGACGCTCCCGGTGACACCTGCAATCTGGTGATCGTCGATCGCATCCCCTTCCCGCGCCCTGATGAACCGCTCCTCCAAGCCCGTCAAGCCGATGTCAGTCGGCACGGCGGCAACGGGTTCATGCAGGTCGCCGCCCAACATGCCGGGTTGATGCTCGCTCAAGGCACGGGCCGCCTGATTCGGACCACCACTGATCGCGGGGTGGTGGCGATCCTCGATTCCCGGCTCGTCAAGGCCCGCTATGGGGCCTTCCTGGCCTCCTCAATGCCGCCGCTGTGGATGACCACCGATCGAGGAATCGTGTTAGCGGCTTTGACTAGGCTCAATGGGCCCACGCCTAACTAGTGGTTTGGGCATTGGGGATGAACCGGCCACGAGCGGTAAGTCAACCTTCCCGTACGTTCCGAAAGCTCGATTGTCGTCGAGGTGGACTCCGGGGTCAGCCCCCGAGCGTAGGCCATCGCATGGGCGAAAGCGGTGGCACTCGCCCACGCCGCTAGCGTCGGCGTTGGCTGGGTAGTAATCGTCGCCAACTGAAAGACTTGCACCGGCCAGGTCGGGTCCAAGTCGCGGCGGGCCAGATCGGTGCAGGTCAGGCAACTCGAGTCGGCGCTAACGAAGGGGCCGACCCGGGCGGTATCGTCGCTAGCGCGAACCAGTAGGTAGGCCACACCGGTACGCTGCAACTCGTTGACCTGGACCCGGTCGGCCTCCACTGTCGAGCAACACAGAATCGTCACCGGTTGTGAGGCGGCAGTGTCGATGGTGTGTTGGGCCCTGGCGAGCGCTTGGAGCCGATCGGCGATCACTCCCTCGCCTTCGATCTTCAGCCGAGTGCGGCGACGAGGCAACGGCCCCTCGGCTAACATGCCGTGGGTTTCGAGGCGGGCTAACAGCCAGTTGACCCAATCGCGGGGGCAGCATTGGTAGAGATCGGTTATCCCATGGTGGCCGTCGAGGCGGTCAACCACCAAACCAAGCATCTTGGGGGCCTCACTAATGACGATCCCCGATTCGGGCCCGCCAAGGTGCAGGTCGCTGGGGGAGCGCCAAACGGCGATTCGCGGTAGAAGGAAACGTGGATACTGCACAGTTCAAGTCTGATCAAATTTTTGATAAAAAAATACTGATAGACCAATGTCGACACCACCGCGACAACACCAATAAGCCCCAAAACTATTGATGGCGGACCCGATTGGGCCCGCCATCATCACGCAGAGTGGCTTTATGCTTTGCCAAGGATGCGGTTTAGGTTGGTACCACAGACTGGGCAGGTACCTTTTGCCATGCGGGTCCCTTTGTCGTTAACGACGATGTTTCCGCTAGCGGAGCGCTTATCCTTGCATTTGACGCAATAGAATTCGCCCTCATACTTATCCGACACAATGTCCTCCTTGGTTTCAGGATAATTATTCCCTCATGATCTCGCGTCCACCGCATCGCACGGCGGGGGGATAACCGTACGCGAACTTGGGGCCCGCGACGGTTGAATGTTGATGTTAGCACACTTAGAGCGCACATTAATCCTCAGAAGCAAGGAATCGGCGCAATTCGTCATCCCAAGGGTCTGCCTCG
>JAIRKB010000044.1 GCA_031260385.1 Propionibacteriaceae bacterium
AGCGGCGACTCCGAAACCAAGTTAAAGGTCAGGGTGTCGGTTGGTTCAGGGTTGGTGACCAAACGATCAAGCTGGAGGGTGCCCGACTCCCCGACCTCGACATTCAAGTCAACGCTTAGCATGGTCGGTGGCAGATTAATGCCGGAGCCATCATCGCGCGGGATCACCCGCACCGGAATCGTCACCAAGGCGACCAAGCCGGTGTCGTCCTCCAGGTTGGCACCATCGGTCACTTCTAGGGTGATGGCGGCTGGCCCAACATAGTCTTGGGGGGCGGTGAAGCGCAACTCTGTCACCGTGCGGGCTTCGACCGTGCCATTCCAGGCCGTCACCGTCGCCGCCTGAGTGACTCGCGGTTGGCGACCCGGCCGGACAACCACATAGCTAGATAGCGGCACACTGACCGTCTCGCCGGTACGCACCTCCAGGATCCTGACCGCCGGATTGTATTGTGGCCCAATCGTGTCGACGCCAGGCACCAAGATGAAAGCGTGACCGACCAGACCATCGGTGTCAGTGATGTAATAATCGATGATCTGCCAGTCAGGAGTGATCGTCACCGTCACCTGATCCCCCACAACCACTGCGTTTGGATCATTAACGGTGATCTTCGCCAGCGAGATATCGCCATCCGGGTCCCGGTCGTTATCCTTCACCGAGATCGTCACCGTTGGGTTCTTCAAAGCCTCAACTAGTGGCACCTCATCGTCGCGCGCGATCGGTTTGCGCAACTCGATGTCGGCAGCGACTCTCAGAGCGATCACCCCGGTGCTGGTCTGACCGAACTCGTCGGCCACCTCATAGGTCCCCCAGTAAGAGCCCGGGGTCGAGGGCGCGGTGATGACGACATCATTGCCTTGGGTCTTAGCTTCGAAATCCTCAGAGACCACTGAGTTCGCCACCAAGAAACAACAATCGGCGGCATCCGGACCGGTATCGTTGGCGGTCACCGGCACGGTGACCAAACTACCGGGACGGGCGTCGACAAAGTCCGTCATTGCAATCGGAGGGCGGTTGTAACTAGTCGCCGGAGCGATGCCAACCCGGACTGTACCGGTTGCTTCCAAGCCGAGACGGTCGCGAACCACATAGGTGAAGGAGTCGCCGCCGCCAATCGAAGTGCCGGGGTCATAGACGAAGCTCCGCGAAGTCGTCGCGGTAATCGCCCCCTTGGTGGGCGCTGACCCCAGGCCGACTAGGGTGACGAAGTCGCCATCCGGGTCAATCCCATCGAGCGGAATCGGCACTGTCACCGCCCGGCCAGCCAAGGTGCGTACCTCAACATCTCTCGGCTTTGGCGCCTGGTTATCACCGGTATCGACGTCCCGGACATGGATTGTCAAACGCCCAGTGTCGGACTCGGCATTACCCTTAACATTCTCCACCTGATAGAGCACGGTATAAGTGCCAGGGGCGCGGGCGTGAATCCGAATCAGATTGCCAGAGGTAAAGACCAGCGCTTCGGTCTCCGGATTGGGCACGGACGGGAGGTCGGGACGCAGCCGCAACCCAATCCCATTAGGCTGAATGTCATTGCTGAGCACGGCGACGTTAGCGATGTCGCCGACGCGAACCACCACCGTATCGTCAACCGCTCGGGGCGGCAGGATCCGTTCCGGCGCCGGGACTGGCACGACCAGAATCCGCGAAGTCGCGAAACCGACCCCATTCGAGATCGTGTAATTCAAGGAGATCGGGGTGGAAAACTCCCGATTCGGGGTGATCTTCACCACCTCAAAATCGATCACCGAGACATCAATCGGCAGATCCACCCCAGTCTCAATCTTGGTTATCACCAACGGGAAACCTAGCGGATCAATGTCGTTCTCGAGTGGCTTGACATAGGTTTCTTGGCCTTGGGTTAGCAAGACCGTATCCGGCACCGCTATCGGCGGATCATTCGTCGTCGCCGGCGGGGTGACGACCACCCGAATCCAGCCTTCAACATTGACCGATCGCCCATCGGTGACGGTGTAGGTGAGATAGACCGATCCCGGGCTATGGCAGACGGCGGTGACATAACCCTGGCTCAGCTCCTTGGTTAGGGAACAGCGGGAGTCCCCCTCCACCGCGGTTAGGCGCAAGACATCGCCGTCTGGATCGGTGTCGTTGTCGAGCGGTCTGATCATGATCGGGGTCCCGGCAGTCCCCGAGACTAGGTCGGGAACCGCCACTGGTGGCCGGTTTCCGGCTGGCAAGACATTGACCAGGACCTCGCTCGTCGTCGCCAGCTTTCCGTCGGAAACCGTGACCTGAACCACCTTTACGCCAGTAGACACACCGCCATCCTGGAAGGTCACCGAACCATCCTGCAGGGTGGTCACCATATCCTCCGGCGAGGTGATCGCCCCAATCAGGAAGATCGGATCCCCTTCCGGATCGCGCCAGTTAGACAGGATATTATGCGTCACCTGATGACCACTGGTGACCGTCAAGACCGTCGAGCGAATCGCGGTTGGTGCGGTGTTGATCGAGTCCGAGTAAATCGCCACCTTGACATTGGCTTCGTCTTCACCACCGCGCCCGTCTGAGACCTTGTAGCGAAAGCTCAGGGTCCCGGTGGCGGTCGCTGGCACATTCAGTTGAAAGACAGAGTTGGAGTATACGGTCGAGATGGTGTAGCCGCGCGGCAGGTCACCAAGCAACTCCACCGTCAAGAGGTCGCCGTCCTCATCAAGGTCATTCTCAACCACCGGTAACAGAACCGACGTCCCAGCGCGCGCCCCAAAGGCATCGTCATAGGCCCGGGGTGGATGGTTTTCCCCCGTACGATCCGGCTTCTCCATTTGGTCAAGATCATCCGAGGAGTCCTGATCGTCCATCTGGTCTTGGGTCTCGATCACCGCGTCCCAATTGTCGACTTTTATTATCTGGTTGGTCACGAGCCAGACCCCGCCCGATTGGACTTGGTTGAGCACAATATGACCCCAGTTGACCCGAAAACGTAGTTCGTCGTTGGGATCAATCCCGGGAATAACCTTGACCAGATCATTGCCTTCGTCGACGCAGTCACGGACGAAAGCCCCCGTACCAGACCAAACCGCATAAGTGCAGCCCTCCAGAACCACCGCCGGGGCAGGCAAGCCGCGGGTGGCCGGAGCCGGCACCACGTTCGGGTCCCCACCGCGCAACGGCTGGGTGATCACGGCGGTTGGGGTGGAGTAGACAATGGCGTCCCCGGATTCCGCGACCGCCTGTAAAACGACCACATCAGTGTCGTTATCAACCAGCAGCGGCAGGCTCCGAGACGCCCCAATGTGTAAGGTTCCAGCCGTACGGTCAAGTAGGACCGGCGTCTGACCGACAACGGTCAAGGCAAACTCGCCTTTCTCGGACAACCCCTTCAGCGACTGGGATTTAACACTGACCTCACCCGCGAAGGACACCCGCTCGCTCCCGACGGTGTAGAGCACTTGAGCCACCGGATCAACGACATAACCCGTGCCATCGGCGCCAACGATCGCAATCGTCTCCGAAGATAGTTCGGAGATCGCAGCCGGAATAACATCGCTTGTCGGATCGAGACTGGCGGCAGCGCTCGCCGGAACCAGCCAATACTTCCCCTCAATCGGGCTAAACACCGACACCATCGACCCACCGAGACTAATCTGCGCCCCCACGCCCATAGCGACCGGCGGTGCCATCTTCAAGGTAGCCGGAGTGACCGGGACAATGCGCCCCTCATCCGGCCCGAGAACGAAAACTGTCGCCCGGTCTTGGAGGACATCAAACCGACTGGACTCGGTGACATAAGAAGCGCCGTCCAACTGCTTAGCAGAGTGGTTATAGCGACCGATATGCAAGGCCGCCTGATTGGTCACCCAGACCCCCGAGTCATTGAGATCAACCTGAGTAATGAACAAGCCTTCACTGGTCAAACTCAGCCCGAGCAGCCCAAACGCCAAAGCACAAGTCATGCCAATAGACACTCCTCGGCGCCACCGATCGCTCCCCCGCTTCACATTACCTCCCATTTACCCCTGTGTCCCCCGATATGCCGTAGGCATCAAACCGCCGCCTTTGGGGCTGATAACCAACTATATCAGGCTCCCTTAACCCCCCAATAACATATCTACCCCGGATTTTTCCGGGGTCCGGGCCGGCTTCTGCTGTGGGAAACCCTGGGCTTACTTCGAGGGTTTGCATGGATCTCCGATTTCCGACAGTCCTTTCCCCTCGCGTCCCATAGACTTTGTGCTAACCCTGTGAAGGGGTTGCTAGGGTGTTAAGGAGGGAACGGTGGACTCTGTTCAAGCGTGGGCGACGCTCATGGTGGGGTTGGTGGCGTTGGTGATTTCAGTGGCGGCATTCGTACAGGCCAGGAGGGTAGCGAAGCGTGAGTCGTACGTTGTTGCGAGGGAGATACTCTCGGATCTCACCAAGGGTGAGGTAGCTCGGGCCCGCGATGTGATCGGAACGTTGCGATACGGCACAGAGAAGGGCTGGAGCGCGCTCGACTACAGCGACGTAATTAACCAGTATTACATTCTTGAGTGGGCGCTTGAGCGCGCCAGTTACGGGCTCAAGGGTTTGCGCCCTGCCGGCCACAAGGTACAGGCATCCATGATCACTGCCATCACCTGGCACATCAGGGAGCTCACCACCTCGCTTGCTATGTTGCACAGTGCTTTTCCCCGAAGCATGGTTGATGACGACACCTGGGAGGTATTGGAATCAGTGTTGCAATTGGTAAAGGTGGAAAAACCGACCCCATCAGAAACTGACGTTGCGACGATCCGATTAAGGCTGGAAAGCCTAAGGGGATAGTCCTGTCTTAGCCATGTCGAGTGCCTTGAGGTACGACTTCGTCTCAATAAACAGGCATAGAGTCGAGCACTTGCGCGGCAAGGTTGACAATATCAGTGCCAAAGCGGATCGCATCCGCGACATCTGACTGACCGATCTCAGGAGATTCGAGGGTTGGGTATTCTGCGCTGTTGCGCGTACGACGCATCCAGTCGAAGTGTTTTAGCGTACGACCCATTGGCGGATCTAGTTGTGCGATGCATACCTCAAGTAACATCGCGTGGGCTCCAGGGGCGGTCGTTGTCCTCAAACCTTGGTTGGCTAGAGTCGCCGCCAACGCCTTACGCGTACCGTCATACGCCATCTGGAAAGCCCCCGTCGGATCGGCCTCTGCGGCTTGCGTTGCGGTCTTCAAATGAGTACGGGCTAGGGCGATCATCGTGTCAGCCAGCTCGCGCGACGGCGTAACCCGTTGCACCCGTTCTTCAGTGATTAGTTGGTCGATAACCGCCCGCCCCTGCTCCCACCGTGCAATCATGACTCCACCTGTCCTAGCTTTATCTCCACCATTGGCCTCTCCTTGACTGTCTGGATGAACGGCTCACTCGCCAGTTCCCAGGAGTCTGGCGAGACTCGTGTGATCTGCACCGGCAGACCCAACGCGGACTCGGCAGCTTCGACCGCTTCGTTCAACTCAGCCCGGTCAGGCGTTCCCACCACAAGAACATCCACATCCCCTGGTTCTCGTCCACGAGCCCCAGTTGCTCGAGCCGCCCATGAGCCGAAGATGTAGGCTGCATCAATCCCCTCGATATCTCCCAGAATGCGAGCCATCACCGGTTCAGGTCCAAAGGTCGCAGCAAGGATTTGAGTGAGTGGTTCGATCAAACGATACTCCCGATTCGCCCGAACCAGACGGGTCCGACCGACGCGCTCGTCTGTGAGAACTTCGGCCGCCAGCAGCCTAGCGACCTCCACGGACACCACCGACTGTGGCGCACCCACAGTCTTTGCCAAGCCAGTCACCGACATTGCTGTATCTGGCTTTAGCAACAACTCCGCGAGTAGGCGCGCCTGAGTCTGTGATCGCAGGTAGGGCGCTAAAGATGGACTCTCAGTTCGCATAACTCGATCATATCATCGTTCTATGCGATGCGGAGCCAATCCTTCAGCATTTCTACCCCTGAATGGCCTCCACCAGCGTTTGTTACGGCCACACCAGAAACAACAAACCCCCAGGCAGGCCTAGGGGTTTGTTACCAAAAAGCATTGCCAACAACTAGCCCCCTACGGGTGCCCGAGGGGGTTTGTTATCAAAAGTATTGCTAACAACAAAACCCCCTGCGGTTACCCGAGGGGGTTTGTTGTTATGTCCGGCGACGACCTACTCTCCCACACAGTCTCCCGTGCAGTACCATCGGCGCTGAAAGGCTTAACTTCCGGGTTCGGAATGGAGCCGGGTATTTCCCTTTCGCCATGATCACCGTAACTCTATTGAGATGTCTTCGGATCCCGAGACCGTATCTCAGGAACAACACAGTGGACGCGAGCATCTTTGAGTACACAAGCCCTCGGCCTATTAGTATCGGTCAGCTTCATGCGTTACCGCACTTCCACGTCCGACCTATCAACCCGGTAGTCTTCCGGGGGCCTTACCAGCTTATGCTGTGGGAACCCTCATCTTGAAGCATGCTTCCCGCTTAGATGCTTTCAGCGGTTATCACTCCCCAACGTAGCCAACCAGCCGTGCTCTTGGCAGAACAACTGGCACACCAGAGGTTAGTCCGTCCCGGTCCTCTCGTACTAAGGACAGCCCTTCTCAAGATTCCTACGAACGCAGCGGATAGGGACCGAACTGTCTCACGACGTTCTGAACCCAGCTCGCGTGCCGCTTTAATGGGCGAACAGCCCAACCCTTGGGACCAACTCCAGCCCCAGGATGCGACGAGCCGACATCGAGGTGCCAAACCATGCCGTCGCTATGGACGCTCGGGCAAGATCAGCCTGTTATCCCCGGGGTACCTTTTATCCGTTGAGTTACGGCGCTTCCACTCGCCACCGTAAGATCACTAATCCCTACTTTCGTACCTGCTCGAGCCGTCGCTCTCACAGACAAGCTCCCTTGTGCATTTACACTCAACACCTGATTGCCAACCAGGCTGAGGGAACCTTTGGGCGCCTCCGTTACATTTTGGGAGGCGACCGCCCCAGTCAAACTACCCATCAGGCACT
>JAIRKB010000184.1 GCA_031260385.1 Propionibacteriaceae bacterium
TCCGGCGGCAGGTGGTGTTGCCGCCGCCACCATCGGTTACTTAATTGGCGTTGTCATTGCCCATACCCGGCTAAGAATCCTGGTCTTTTCGACTCCGCGTCCCGGAGACGAGGAAGAAATTCCGGGAAATGTGCCCAATAATTGAGGAAGAAAACTCCGGCCCGACAAGGACATTTAGTAACTATCTTGATAGATAGTCTCACACCATGGTCCTATGGTGCACAGACCCAGTCTTAACCAGCTAAGATGAGCTATGGTCGGGTTGCAGGGAGGCTCTTCGGCCCCGTTGTTACCCCGACAATGGCACTGCGAAGATAGGAGCGTCGATGGCGAACGGTACCGCCGGTCTCACTCTGCTAGACAGTGAAGTACCCGTCTTTGATATCAGCATTTTCGAGTCGCGCCCGTTGTTCCCATCCCAGACCTGGCTGGCCTGCCATGAGGTCGGCGCTGGGGCCTGTCCGGCTAAAATGCCCTGGACCGACATCTGGCTAACCAACCACATTGCTCAGGCGGTCATCGCTGCTGCGCTGGTGATCCTCTTCTGGTTGATCGTCACCCACCGCCCGAAGATCGTGCCAACTAGGCGCCAGTGGGCAGGGGAGTTCCTCTATAACATGCTGCGCAATGGCATCGGTCGAGACATCATCGGTGATAACTACCACAAGTATGTCCCCTGGTTGGTCGCGCTGTTCTCCTTCATTGTTATCAACAACCTCTTCGGCGAAACCTTTGTCTTTATGTTCCCAACCTTCTCCAAGGTTGGTTTTGCTTGGGCCTTAGCCTTGTTGACGTGGGTGCTTTATAACGCGGTCGGGATTAAGACCCATGGCTTGCGCCGTTATCTGAAGCTACAGACCATCCCAGACGGGGTTCCCAAGGCGCTATTGATCTTGGTTCTTCCCCTTGAGATCCTGTCCAACTTCATCACCCGGCCGATCACCTTGGCTTTGCGTTTGTTTGCCAACATGCTCGCTGGCCACCTGCTAGTCGTGATCTTCGTTACCGGCGGTTGGTTCATGTTGAGTCAGGTCAAGAACCTGGCGATTAACGCTGCTGGTGTTGTCGCTCTGATCATGAGCTTCGCCATCTTTGCTCTGGAGTTGTTCGTTGGCTTCCTCCAGGCCTATATTTTCACTGTTCTTACAGCCCAGTATGTATCCTCTGCACAAGCAGAGGCTCACTGATTGAAAGGAAAGACATGACACTGCTCGAAATCACAGGGTCACTCAATGTCATTGGATACGGCCTAGCCGCCATTGGCCCCGGTATTGGCGTGGCACTGGTCTTCGCCTCTGTCATCCAGGGGACCGCTCGGCAGCCCGAGGCTAAGGGTTCCATGATGTCCACTGCATGGATTGGGTTCGCAGTGGTTGAAGCCCTAGCAATCTTCGGTCTGGCACTGGCCTTCGCGATTTCGTGACCATGTTCCCGCTCGAAGGCCCACCAACTGGCCCTCTTGGCCCGCTGCTTCCGGAGCATTTGTCCGAGTTTGTCGTTGGCATCATTCTGTTCTTCATCATCGTGCTCGCGGCTTGGAAGATTGTTGTTCCACGCTTCGAGAAGATCTATGCAGAACGTAGTGATGCGATTAGCGGTGAACTGGACCGGGCCGACCAGGCCCAGGCTGCCGCCAGAGCGGCGCTAGCCGAGTATAAAAACCGTCTATCGACTGCTGAGGACGAAGCGGCCGCGATTCGGGAGGCAGCGAAAGTCACCGGGGCGCAGATCCATGCTGAATTAGCAGCCAAGGCTGAAGCGGAGGCCGATCGGATCATTGCGACCGCTCGCGTCCAAGTCGATGCCGAGAAAGCTCAGGCGATGGAGTCATTGCGCAAGGACGTTGGGACCATGGCGACCGTGCTCGCTGGCAAGATCCTTGAGGAATCCCTCGATGATGATGCCCGAGCCATGCGTACGGTCGACACGTTCATTGCTTCGTTGAATCAGGCATAGCCATGGCAGCTCGCACCTCGTCACCGCCTTACGCCAAACTGGTCGATGATCTGTCAGGCGTGCTGAGCACACTACAAGCTCAGCCGGCCCTCGGGCGCGCCCTGATTGATCCCTCTTTCCCCGTCTCGGGAAAGCTGTCGCTGCTTTCAGAGGTCTTCCCCGACCTTGACCCGGCAGCCATCGCCCTACTTCAACCCGGTCTAGAACAGGGTTGGGGTCGCGCCAAGGCGATGTTGGGTTGGCTGGAAGACACCCAAGTCACCACCGCCTGGCAGTGGGCGGAGGAGACCGGAGTCCTGGATCGCGCTATCGACGAGGTCTTCGCCTTTGGGCGCCTAGTCGCCGAAGACGTCGCCATCCGAGCGGCCCTAACCGATCGGAAGGTTCCAACCTCAAGCCGCCAGGATTTGGCTGCCAAGATGTTGGAGGAAACGATGACCCCGGCTGCGGTCCAGATCGCTCGGGCGATCGTCGCCTCACGACGGGGAACCATCGATGCGATGGTGAGGGCTTTCATCGAGCTCGGAGTCAAGCAAGCCGACGCTCAATTGGCGGTCGCCACCGTGGCAAAGCCACTGACCGGCGCTCAGAAGAAGCAACTAGCCAATGGGCTAGAGGCTCGTCTGGGAGCAAAAATAGTTGTTCAAGAAATCGTGGACCCAGCCGTCTTAGGTGGGGTTCGCGTCGAATGCGGTGCGGAAGTCATCGATTCCACGATGGCCATGCGTCTAGAATCCGTACGCAGAGAATTTGCGTAGCGTAGGGAAGGGTTTGGAGTGATCTATGGCTGAGCCAACCATAAAGGCGGAAGTAATCCGTAACGCACTTAATAGCTACATCAAGGAGTTCTCGGTCGCCCGCGCGGCGAGCGAGGAGATTGGCTATGTGGCCGATTCCGGAGACGGAATCGCCCATGTCACCGGTCTACCATCGGCGATGGCGAACGAGCTGTTGGAGTTCTCCAACGGTGTTCGCGGCATCGCCATCAACCTCGATGAACGCGAGATTGGGGTGGTAGTCCTGGGGTCCTCGGACGGTATTGAGGAGGGTTCGCCGGTGCGCCGAACTGGTGAGATCCTGTCAGTGCCGGTCGGTGATGGTTACCTCGGACGGGTCGTCGATGCGATGGGGAATCCGATCGACGGACAAGGCCCCCTGACCAATATCGATGGCCGTCGTGACCTCGAGTTGCAGGCTGCCGGTGTCATGGACCGTCAGTCTGTCTGCGAGCCCTTGCAGACCGGGATCAAGGCGATTGACGCCATGATCCCGATCGGTCGCGGCCAACGCCAGTTGATCATTGGCGACCGTAAGACCGGCAAGACGGCGATCGCGGTCGACACGATCATCAATCAGAAGGCGAACTGGGCTAGTGGCGATCCGACCCAGCAGGTGCGCTGTATCTACGTGGCCATCGGGCAAAAAGGCTCGACGGTCGCCGAGGTGCGGGCTTCCCTGGAGAAGGCTGGCGCGCTGGAATACACCACCATCGTGCATGCTCCCGCCTCCGATCCGGCTGGCTTCAAATACATCGCACCTTACGCCGGTTCGGCGATCGGGCAGCACTGGATGTACGCCGGCAAGCATGTTCTGATCATCTTTGATGACCTGACCAAGCAAGCCGAGGCCTACCGGGCAATGTCGCTGCTGCTGCGGCGCCCACCGGGGCGTGAAGCCTACCCAGGCGACGTCTTCTACTTACACTCGCGTCTACTAGAACGCTGTGCCAAGTTGTCCGATGAGTTGGGGGCTGGTTCAATGACCGGTCTGCCGATCATTGAGACCAAGGCCAACGACGTCTCGGCTTATATTCCGACCAACGTCATTTCGATCACCGATGGGCAGATCTTCTTGCAGTCCGACCTCTTCAACGCTAACCAACGCCCGGCTATTGACGTCGGTATCTCGGTCTCCCGAGTTGGTGGCGCGGCTCAGGTCAAGGCGATGAAGTCAGTGGCAGGGACCTTGAAGATCTCGCTGGCCCAATTCCGTGATATGCAGGCCTTCGCAATGTTCGCCTCTGATCTAGACGACACCTCCAGGCGCCAACTCGAGCGTGGTGCACGCTTGACTGAGTTGCTGCGTCAGCCGCAGTTCTCTCCCTACCCGGTCTCCGAACAGGTCGTCTCGGTCTGGGCCGGACTGGGTGGTCTCCTGGATGTCGTGCCGGTTGAGGATATCCTGCGCTTTGAGCGCGAGATGCTCGACTATCTCCGCTTGGAAACCTCTGTCCTAGCCACTATCGAATCTACGAAGCTCTTTAAAGATGATGCTCAAGCGGAAGCCACCGAGGCGATTGACC
>JAIRKB010000192.1 GCA_031260385.1 Propionibacteriaceae bacterium
CCAGTCTAAATGACAAAAGTGTTACTACATTCGTTAATAGTTTCGAGAATGAAGACATCGAGGTTGCCCGGATTCGATATCCGACTACTGACGTCGAATTGAAGCTACCCAAAGACCGCTTATTTCGTACGATGAAGCAGCGCTATAGCGCCCGGACATACGGCGATTACCAGCTAACCCAGCAAGACCTCGCTTCGCTATTCGCTGGCTTTGCCGAAGTTGATCGCCGCAGACTACTACCCTCGGCTGGTGGGACATACCCGATCGAGGTCTATGCCATGTGCTTCAACGTCCAGGGTCTTGAGGGCAAGACGGTCTACTACGACTATCTCCGCAACTCCCTATCGGTGATTGGACAGTGCGGTAGTTGGCAAGATATTGAACCAATCACAGGCGCTAGCGGAGCGATTGAAGGCAACCCCTCGATCTTGTTCCTATTCGTCGCATTCCCCTCCCGCGTCACCTCCAAATATGGTGAACGCGGCGACCGCTTCCTGCTGATCGAAGCCGGCCACTACCTTCAGAATCTCTCGCTGCGAATCGCCTTCGAAGACCTCAAGGGGGTTGAGCTAGGAGGATTGTTCGACCATGAGTTCAAGCAGCGCCTCGGCCTCGAAGGCACAGATGCGATCATAACTCTTGGCATGATCTGCGGAAAATAGGCTTTGACAGGGTGGAACATGGGGACGGTTCCGGTGTTCCAGCTATGGAACGCCGGAACCGTCCCCATGTTCCACCCCCGAAACCAGAGGGACGGTCCTGCTGGCTTTAGGCCAGCAGGACCGTCCCCCTAGTTTACTTAAGCGGCTAGGAGCTTGGTCATTAGTTCGGCGGCGGATTCGGGGATGTTGGTGCCGGGCGGGTAGATCGCTACCGCGCCACCGGCGTACAACTCCTCGAAATCATCCGGCGGGATGACACCACCGACGGTGATGACGATGTCTTGACCACCGAGTTTGTCCAACTCCTCGCGCAGAGCGGGGACGAGGACGAGGTGACCAGCCGCCAGTGAGCTGACGCCGACGACGTGAACATCGGAGTCGACAGCTTGGCGAGCCACCTCGGCGGGGGTCTGGAACATCGGGCCGACATCGACATCCATGCCGAGGTCAGCATAAGCCGTCGAAACGACCTTCTGACCACGGTCGTGACCATCCTGGCCCATCTTGGCAATCAGGATCCGCGGACGCCGACCAGCCTTCTCGGCGAAGTCATTGACCAAGCCACGGGCCTTCTCGACCATCGGGGTAGAACCGGTCTCCGAGGAGTACACCCCCGAGATCGTCCGGATCTGCGCGGTGTAACGGCCAAAGACCTTCTCTAGCGCATCGGAGATCTCACCGACCGTCGCCTTGGCCCGAGCGGCATCGACACCGAGCTTAAGCAGGTTGCGATCGGGATCAGTGGGATCCTGATTGGCTGCCGCCCAGGTCAGACGCTCAAGCGCCGCCTGAGTCTCAGCCTCATCGCGTTCGGCCCGCAGTTGGACTAGCTTGGCGATTTGCTCTTCGCGGACGGCGGTGTTGTCAACCTTGCGAACCTCGGGCAGGACATCGTCTTCGACGAGATACTTGTTGACGCCAAGCACGGTTTGCCGACCGGCGTCGATCCGCGCCTGGGTCCGGGCCGCCGCTTCTTCGATGCGCATCTTCGGGATGCCCGCTTCGATCGCCTTGGCCATACCACCGGCCTGCTCCACCTCTTGGATATGCTCCCAGCCGAGCTTGGCTAGTTCGTAGGTTAGTTTTTCAACGTACGCTGAGCCAGCCCAGGGATCAACCGAGCGGGTCGTACCCGACTCTTGTTGGATGAACAACTGGGTGTTGCGAGCAATCCGAGCCGCGAAGTCGGTCGGCAGAGCGATCGCTTCGTCGAGCGAGTTGGTGTGCAGAGACTGGGTATGACCCTGGGTCGCCGCCATCGCTTCGATACAGGTCCGCGCCACATTGTTGTAGACATCCTGGGCGGTCAGCGACCAACCGGAGGTCTGGGTGTGCGTGCGCAGACTCATCGACTTCGGATTAGAGGGGTTGAACTGACGAACCAGGCGCGCCCAAAGCAGACGAGCGGCCCGCAGCTTGGCGACCTCCATGAAGAAGTTCGTGCCGGTAGCCCAGAAGAAGGACAACCGGGGCGCGAAATCATCAACCTTCAGCCCGACCGACTCGCCTGCCCGGATATACTCCACACCATCAGCGAGGGTGTAAGCCATCTCCAGATCAGCGGTCGCCCCGGCCTCTTGCATGTGGTAGCCAGAGATCGAAATCGGATTGTACTTCGGCATATTGGCCGTCGCATATGCGAAGATCTCCGAGATGATCCGCATTGACGCGGTCGGCGGGTAGATATAGGTGTTCCGAACCATGAACTCCTTGAGGATGTCATTTTGGATCGTGCCACCAAGCTGTTCCGGCTTCACCCCCTGTTCCTCGGCCGCGACCATGTAAAGGGCCAGGATCGGTAGAACCGCCCCATTCATCGTCATCGACACCGTCATCTGATCGAGGGGAATCCCGTCGAAAAGCTGACGCATATCAAGGATCGAGTTCACAGCCACCCCGGCCATGCCGACATCGCCGGTCACCCGAGGATTGTCAGAATCATAGCCCCGGTGGGTCGCCAGGTCGAAGGCGATTGACAAGCCTTTTTGACCGGCGGCGAGGTTGCGCCGGTAGAAGGCATTCGACTCCGAAGCGGTGGAGAACCCGGCGTACTGCCGGATCGTCCAAGGCTGGTTGACGTACATCGTCGGATAGGGACCGCGCAGATAGGGCGGGAGCCCCGGCAGAGTGCCGAGGAAGTCCAGGCTCGCCAGATCAGCGTCGGTGTAGAGCGATGGCACGAGGATGTGCTCGGGGGTCTCCCAGGCCGCACCCAGCTCGGGGGCTACCTGGCCTGCGCTCGGTTGGCCCGAACCCAGATCGATACTGTCAAAACGTGGAATGCTCATTTTGCAACCCCCAAATCGTCAAGAGTCTTAGTCAGGAAGGCAACGACATCCATGCCGTCAAAGATCTCACCGTCAACCAGGCCAGCGGCTTGGTCATTGTCAAGCTCGGACTTGCGCCCGGCGAGCCAGACCCGAAGCCCAGTCGCCTGGCAGGCCGCCAGGGCGGCGGGTGCGTCGGCGGCGTAAACCTTGGCGGACGAAGCGAGGATCACCAGATCGATCCCGTTCTGCCGGGCGCAATCAACGATCGCCTCGGGGCTGGGGCCATCCAAGGTGGCGAACCCCAGACCACCAACCCAGAGCAGGTTGGTCGTGAACTGCTCGCGAGGACCGTAATCCCGTCGATCGCCTAAACAGGCTAGGACGACGGTTGGCTTGGCGCCGGTCGCCTTGGCATGAGCCCGACTACGATCGCGGAGCCCCTCGAAGACCTCCGAGTTACGCCGTGGCTTAAGCCCGTCATAGGATGGGCGCACCGGGCGCGGATAGAAGTCGGTTAGCGGTTCCTCGTCTTGCATCGGGAACATCGACACCCCGGTCAAGGGGATCTTGCGGGTCGCCAAGCGAGCGTCCCGTTCGGTGTTCGTCGCCGCAATCCATTCGGCAATCTGACCGGCGGCGAGGGCTTGCGCCATCCCACCTGCGGCCTCAATCTCTTGCAACCGGGCCCAGGCCTTTTCGGCTAGTTGCTCGGTCAGGGCTTCGAAAACCCAGGCCCCCCCGGCCGGATCCTTAACGGCGCCGAGGTGGGATTCCTCCGCCGCCACCAGTTGGATATTACGAGCGACCCGCCGCGAGAAAGCGGTCGGCAACCCGTAAGCAGCGTCATGGGGCAGGATCGTCACGGCTTCCGCTCCACCAACGGCGGCCGCGAAGGCCCCGACGGTATTGCGCAGTAGGTTGACCCATGGATCATCTTTCGAGACCATCCGCAAACTGGTTACGGCATGTTGCTGGGCCCCCCGCTTGGCCTCCGGTACATCGAGAACCTCGCCAACCCGCGCCCAGAGACGACGCAAGGCCCGCAAGCGGGCGATCGACAGGAACTCATCGGCGTCCACCGAGACCCGGAACAGGATCTGAGCGAAGGCGTCTTCCGGGGTGATCTCTTGGTCTTCAAGAGTCCGGACGTATTCAATCGCGGTGGCGATGGCGAAGGCCAGTTGGTCAACATCGCCAGCTCCCGCGTTATCGTAAGGCGTCACGTCAACAGCGAGAGCCTGGACACCAGGATAGGCTTGGGCTTTTTCAACCCAGCCGCCGAGAGCGTGAAGCTTGGCTTCCTCGCCCGAGATCGCGGCATTGGCGAGCGGGTCAATGCCGAGGTTACCTTGGACGGCAGTCTTGCCGCTGGCAGCCCAGAAATCGAGTAAGGCTTGGGCGGCCCCCGCTTGTTGGTCGATTGAACAAACCATGATCGGCACGGCTTCCGGTTCGACCCCAGCGAGGACGGTAGCGAGATCCCGGCGCGCAATCGCATCGGGGTCCACCCGCAACCAGACTCCCGTACCCCCCGCATTCAAGTCAGCGAGAATCGCTTCCGCTGTCCGGGTGGTGTCAGGGTCCTCGTGTAGCTGGGCGACAACCCAAGGCGCCGCACCGGCCCCACCACCGTCGCCCCGTGAACCACGGGTGAAGGGGGCTTGTCCGGGATAACCGAGTTGCTGATCCTCGGGACGGCAATAGAGCGGCTCAATCGCGATGCCATCCACGGTCACAGTTGTTAAACGTTTCTTTGCCTGCTCAATGGTCAACTCTGAACCCGGCGGGCGACGTCTGTTTAGCGCTTTTAGGACCTCACGATCCCAATCTTGTAGTGCTGGAGTGGGGAAATCACCCGCTAGCACCATTGTTTCCTCCGTCATCGATTTCCCTTCTGCGGTATGTGATCACCAAATCTCCCCAATGCCCAAGGCCGGGGTCGAGACTCCGCGCGAAATCTCCTACCTAACTTTAGCGCAAGGCGAGTGAGGCGTGGCACGAGTTCACTGGCGAACGAAATCCACCGACCGGCGGTTGCAGAGGCTAGAACTTCCAGGGCTTGGGGAAGTAGGGGATTAGCAGCCAGAGCCCGAAGAGCACCACTAGAGCCGTCAGGCCGATTGCCACCCACTCCAAGACTTTACGCCCGGTTGAGACTGACAACTCGACCCCGTCCGCACCCTCGGGGGCGGTTCGCGCCCAATTGGCCAGACTAAGCAGGCTAGCGATCGCTACGGCCGCGATGATGGTGACGATAACGACAGACAGCAGTTCCATCCACTTAATTTCCATCGGTCTCACCTCCAGGGTTGGTCTTGACCTTGACCTTTGGTACGGATCGTTGCTTGGGGGCCTTTAGACGCGTCAGGCGCAAGACATTGCTCTCCATCGGATGGGCGGTGAGCTTATCGGTCAGCGGCGGCAGCAAGGGGTTGGGCAGCCGGGCGGTCTGCGAAGAGACCGCCGCCTTCGCTAGCACCTTCACCTCATGAGAGTCGTTGACATTCTCCGAGGAAACATGGTTGTGCGAGGAGACGATCTTGATCACGACCGCGCTGACTACTAGGAAAACAATCGCGGTGATGAAGCCACCGTCACCGAGGTGGACTAGCCAGGCGGCGGCAGCAGCGATTATTCCCGCCGCAGGCAGGGTCAACAGCCAAGCCGACAGCATCCGGCCAGCCGTGCCCCAGCGCACCTCATCAGGGGTCCGTGCCAACCCGGTTCCCATCACCGCCCCCGAAACGACGTGGGTGGTTGACAGGCCAAAACCGAAGTGGGAGGAGGCCAAGATTGCGGCCATCGCTGAGGTTTCGACGGCGAAACCTTGGGGAGGCTCAATATCAGCCATCCCCTTGCCCATGGTTCGCATGATCCGCCAACCCCCGGAGTAGGTGCCGAGGGCGATGGCGATACCGGCGAGCAGGATCACCCACAAGTGCGGCGCGGCGCCCGGCTCCGCGTGCCACCACATGGTCACACCGGGAGAGATCTCTTGAAGTTGGGTGGTGCCGACGATTAGCACCAACATGATGATCCCCATCGTCTTCTGGCCATCCGCCGTGCCGTGGGCTAGGGCAACCATTAGCGACGAGACGCGCTGAGCCGTTCGGTAACGCTTCTTGACCGCTTTCGTGGCCGAGTGAGCCCCCCGGTAGGAGATCTTGGTGGCAAGGTAGGAGGCCACCCCGGCTACCAGCGGCGCAATGAGGGCGGGGAGGAGGATCTTGGAGATGACAACCGAGAAGTTCACTCCGGCCATGCCAGCTTCGACGAGGACCGCCCCAATTAGGGCGCCAAAGACGGCGTGCGATGAGGAGGAGGGCATGCCAAAGAGCCAGGTCAACAGGTTCCACAAGATCGCCCCGACTAGGGCGGCAAACACCGTTTTGGCGGTGATAAGGGAGTCCGCCACCAAGCCCCCGGAGATGGTTTTTGCGACTTCTGTGGCTAAGCAAGCCCCGATTAAATTCATAATGGCGGCCAATAAGACCGCCACCTTTGGTTTGAATGCCCCAGTCGCTACCGAGGTCGCCATGGCATTAGCAGCATCATGGAAACCATTGGTGAAGTCAAAGATTAGGGCGACGATAACGACGATTAGGATAGTGAGCTCAATTGACATGGGGAACCCCCCACAAGAGTTCGATTAACACATCTCGATCTTACCAAGGGATAGGTTAACGTGAGGTGAATTTTTCGTCAGTCGTGGTGGTGGTCAGGCGAGATCCAGGCTCAAGCGGGCTAGATCCAGCCCGGGAGCCAGATGCGGTAGAGCCACTGTTTGCGGGTTAGGAGGCCGCCGGTGTAAATCGGGTAGAAGAACGCAAAATTGGCGATGATTAGGGCGGTGAGCACCCCGGAGAGGATGGCCCCGACTTGTCGTCGGGGCGCGTGAGCGGGCCCGATGAGGACCCCAATGGCCATCGCTAGGCCGATCGCCATGAAGGGGATCATCGTCACGGCATAGAAACTGAACATTGCGCCACGCCCGGCGAACATCCAGGGGATCCAGGTGGAGCAGGTCGCTAGGACCACGACCCCGAAGCGCCAGTCCAAGCCGGCTAGCCACCACACCAGGGCTAGGACCAAGGCGATGGTCGCCGCCCACCACAGCAGGGGTGTACCGAGGGCGGTGATCACCCGCATACAGGTCTCACCGGCGGCGGCCATACAACCCTGGTCGCCGGGTTGGATATCGTTCTCAGCGTAGATCCCGACGGTTCGTCCGAGCACTGGCCAGACCCACGGGTTGGAGGCATAGTAATGGGTGGCATGAGCCATCCCATCGCCGGTGTGGAAGTTGTAGACCGCGCGGTGCCATTCCCAGAGCGCCCCCCAGGACTCACCAAAGGTCCGGCCGATCCACGATTGGGTGGGATCCGCCGGTCCCCAATTGCGTTTCACCCCTGCGATCGCTTTCAGCCAGGGAATCCAACTCGCCAGATAGGTCACGACAGCAACGAGTACGAGCGAGGCGAACCCCGGGATGCCATCCTTGACTAGCGCGGCCCAGGCCCGCGACTGGGCACCAGCCAGGCGGCGGGCCGACCACGACCAGACAACGACGAGAATGCCGAAGACTGCGAGAGCGTAGACCGTATTCCACTTCGTGGCGATACCAAGGCCAAACATCACCCCACCGAGGAGGAGCCAAGGGCGGAAGATGACAGGCCCGGCCTGTCCAGCGAGGGTTTGATTCCCGGATCGGAGCAAGACTGCCGCTAGGCGATTGCGGAAGTGATCGCGATCGGCGACGACACAAGCCACTCCGGCCACCAGGAAGACCGCTTGGAAGATATCGAGCAGAGCGAGCCGGGAGAGTACGAAACTCAGCCCGTCGACGGTTAGGAGCAGGCCCGCCAAGCCACCGATAAGGGTGGATCGGGATAAGCGCCGCCCGAGGCGAATCACCAGGAAAACCATCAGGGCGCCAAAGACGGCGGCCATGAAACGCCAACCGAAAGGCCCGAGCCCGAACATCGATTCGCCAGCGGCAATCAGCCACTTGCCAATCGGTGGATGGGCGATGAAATTCGACTGGTCGGTGAGACGGGAGTAGTCCCCCTGAGCGAAAGGAGGGTTGACTACGTCCCCCTCACCGCGCCAAACCCCCTCATAACCGTATTGCAGCAGCGACCAGGCATCCTTGGCGTAATAGGTTTCGTCAAACAAGATCTCGGCGGGCCGACCCAGGCGAAACATTCGGATGAAGAAGGCGATGGCAGTGATGGCGAGGGTGACGATCCAGCCCATCGCCCGATCCAGCGGTAGGCCCTGGGACAAGCGTTCCAAGGGCGAGCTTTGGGGTTCGGGTCGCGAGGCGGTCACAAACTGGTTCACCCGATAAAAGACCCGGTCACTGGTGCTAGGCGGGGGGTCGGACACTGGCAGGTCGGCAGCCACTGGCGGGGGGTCGGACACTGGTGGGTCGGTGGGTGCGGGCACCCACGGTTGCGGGTCGACCACCTGGTCTTGGCCGCTGGCACCCAGTATGAGATCACTCATGGTCACTATCCTAAACTCCACCCCACAAAGTGCCCTTCCGACGCTTCGCTTCGGTCTAGTACATTGCGGAGACCCCGGGCCACATTTGTTGTGGCTCAGTCGTCTATGCTCCAAACTCCGATTAGTCTAGTGGCATGACGAAGACCAATACTACGATGCTTTTGTTGGCTGGCACCCCAATTGGCGACGCTCGCTATGTCAGCGAGGCTTTGCGGGAGGCTCTGGCGTCGGCGGACATCATCGCGGCGGAGGATACCCGGAAGTTTGCGGAGCTCTGTCGGCGCAGTGGCATGACGATCTCTGGCCGGGTGATCAGCTATTTTGAGGGCAACGAGGTGGAGCGGACGGGTGAGTTGGTCCAGGCTCTGTTGGCGGACCAACGGGTGGTCTTGGTGACCGACGCCGGGATGCCAGCAGTGTCAGATCCGGGATTTCGCCTTGTCAACGCCTGTATCGCTGCTGATATTCCGGTGTCGGCGATCCCCGGACCCTCGGCGGTCCTCACCGCCTTAGCGGTCTCCGGGTTGTCGACCGACCGCTTCTGCTTTGAAGGCTTCCTGCCGCGCAAGGCCGGGCCCCGCCACTCTCGTCTAGCCGAGTTGCGTACGGAAGAACGGACGATGGTCTTCTTTGAAGCCCCTCACCGCCTCCATGATTTCCTCACCGACGCCGCCGCCACCCTCGGCGACACCCGCCCGGGCGCGATCTGCCGCGAACTGACCAAGACCTACGAAGAGGTCATCCGTGGCCCCCTCGCCGACCTTGTGAAATGGGCCAAAGGCGAGGTCCGAGGCGAGATCACCATCGTGATCGCCGGGGCCACTCCGCCAGAAACCCGCACCGCTGACCTGATCGAACTAGTCCAAGACCTCATCGCCGCCGGCGAGAAACGCTCGACCGCCGTCGGGAAAATCGCCGCCGAATACGAGGTTAGTCGCCGCGTACTCTACGAAGCCGTCTTAGCGCTCAACTCGTAGAGAGCGATGGCGGTGGCGACGGAGGCATTGAGGGATTCAACGCTGCGGGTGATCGGGATGCGGACTAGTTCGTCGCAATGCTCACTAACCAGCCGGGAGAGGCCGTCACCCTCGGAGCCGACGACCAAGACCATCGGGCCATCGGGGGTGATATCGGTGACCATGGTCTCCCCTTCACCAGCTAAGCCGAGAATAGCGAAGTCGGCAGCCTTGAACTGTTCGAGGGCCCGGTTGAGGTTAACGACTTGGCAGACCGCGATCCGAGCTGCCGCCCCGGCGGAAGCCTTCCAGGCGGCCGCCGTCATCTTGGCACTGCGGCGCGAGGGGATCACCACTCCCGCGGCGCCAAAGGCGGCAGCCGAGCGGATGATGGCGCCAAGGTTATGAGGATCGGTGATCTGGTCACAGGCCACAACGATCGCATCCTGCTCTAGGGCTTCTTCAATGACATCCTCAAGCTCGGCATACTCAAAGCTGGGCAGAAGTAGCGCCACCGACTGGTGGACCGCCCCACCCGTCAAACGATCTAGTTCGGTCTTCGTCGCCGACAGCAGCGGAATCGAATTATTGGCGGCATACTTCAGAATCTCCCGCAACCGGTCATCCCGAGTCGCCGACTCGCCGATATACGCCGTCTTGACCGGCAGACCAGCCTGCAAGGCCTCGAGGACGGCATTACGCCCGACCACCCATTCACCAGTAGCCTTCGGCGCCTTCTTCGGCGCCTGGCGCTCGCGATACTGTTTCGCCTTGTGGGCGCGATGATACTCCCGATCCTCCGCCTTCGGTGTCGGGCCACGCCCCTCTAAACTTCTCCGGATGCGCCCACCCGAACCAGCCG
>JAIRKB010000211.1 GCA_031260385.1 Propionibacteriaceae bacterium
CTGATGGGGTTGCGCCAGCTTTACTTCCTGCTCGGCGGGTTGATCAACAAGCTGACCTACCTTAATGTCGGCTTAGCGGGCATCTTGGGCTTCATCGGGGTCAAGTTGATTTTGACGGCGATGCACCGTAACACCCTTCCTTTTATTAACGGCGGTCAGCCGATCGAGTGGGCACCAGAGTTCCCCATCCCGGTCTCCCTCTCGGTGATCGCCGGTTGTCTGGTCTTGGCGGTCATCGCTAGCCTGATCAAAGCCCGGGTCGATAAGTCCAGGGCTGATCGGGAACCGCCGGTTGTCTTGCCCCAAGAAGAGGCGCAGGCTTAGCCCCTTAGGGCGCGGTCAAACTCTAGTTGTAATAGGGTGGTCTTGTGGTTTCTCCCCTGACCGGGCCCCGGGCCGTACTCGCCGTGGTCACTCTCTTCGTTTACAACGGTCTGGTGTTAGGGGTGTACATGGCGGCCATCCCGATCCTGCGCGAGAAGTTTGGGCTTGATACCTGGCATTTGGTCGCCCTATTCCTGGTCACGGGGGTCTCGGCGGTCGCCGCGATGCAGGTCTCTGGTCGGCTGGCGGATCGCTTTGGGGCGCGGAGGGTCTGCTTGGGGTTCATCTTCCCGATGATGGTCGCGGCGGTTGGCTATGCCCTCGTGGGGACCTATCCGCTGTTGCTAGCCACGGGGGTGTTTTTGGGGGCAGGCAATGGCGGGATCGATGTCGCCATGAACGCGCTGGGGGTCCAGGTTGAGGGCGGACGTCTAGCGGGCGGCAAGCGCCCAATCATGAGCTTCTTTCACGGAACCTGGGCTCTCGGCAGTTTCGCCGGTAGCCTGGCGATTTCGATGGTTGGTACGGTGGTCGGGCTCAGCGCCAACACCACCCTGATGGTGGTCGGCCTGAGCGCCGCCGTTGTCGGTGTTGGAATCTGGATCCTCGCCTGGATCATCACCCCTGAGACGGTTCGGGTTGACCATGAACGGGGTGGGAAAAAGACGCCGATCCCAGCGGCGGCCTGGCTGATGGGGTTGATGGCGATTGGCTTCGCCCTTGGCGAAGGGACTGGCGCTGACTGGTCGGGTGCCCACGTCCGCGATGTCGCCGGGGTCGATCCCCGGATCGCCACCTGGGCGGTCACCGTGTTAATGGCCTACATTGCCCTGATCCGCCTATTCGCCGATCGCCTGGTGGCGAAGTTCGGTCGTCGCCCAGTGGTTAGGGCCGGTGCCATCCTAGCGGCGTGCGGCTATGCCATCACCGCCGTCTTCACCCCCTTGCCACTCTTGCTAGTCGGCTGGGCCTTAGTCGGACTAGGCACTGGCGTGATCGCCCCCCAGGTCTACGCCACCGCCGGCCACCTCGCCGGTGGTCGCGGCCTAGCCGTCGTCGTCACCTTCGGCTACACCACCTTCCTAGCCGGCCCCGCCTTCATCGGCGGCATCATCCACCTAGTCGGCATCCACCGCGCCATGGCCATCCCCGCCCTCCTCCTCCTAGGGGTGTCCGCTTTGGTTGGTGTCGCCATGAAAGACCGCTAAGTCATTAGTCATCATGTCCGAAACCTTGGTCTGTGGGTTTGGGGCGCCTCTCCCGTTCATCTTCAGCCACAACCGTGCCGGTTTTGCCGCAGGCGTCGGGAATGGCTAAAGATCAACCAAAAACCCGCTGAAAAAGCTTCATCTTTAGCCAATAGCGCGAGACTCCTGCGATAGGGCACGATATTGGCTGGAAATGACATTGGCTTCGAACTTTCTTTCGTACGAAACGTACGTAAGGCACCGCCAAAGGGTGGGGGCGGTGCTAGGGTTCGGGAAATAGACGAAGGAAGGTGTGGGATGGCTCGGGAACTGTTGGTGATTGGTGAGGCGCTGATTGATGTTGTGCGCCGTCCGGGTCAGGAACCGCAGCGTTATCCGGGGGGGAGTCCGCTTAATGTGGCGATAGGGTTGGGGCGGCTTGGGCATTCCCCGAGGTTGGCGACCTGGTTTGGGGGGGATGGCGATGGGGAGTTGATCCTTGACCATTGCGCCGAGTCCCAGGTCCGGCTCCTGGCGGGGTGTGACCAGGCTCCGTACACCTCAACGGCCGACGCGACCCTTGATGAGCGCGGGCATGCCACCTACAAGTTTGATCTGGACTCGCGAATGGTTCCCCTGCCAAAGGCGGACTGGGCGCTCGTACACACCGGTTCCATCGCCGCTGTGCTCGAACCCGGGGCGAGCGCGGTGCTGGAGTTCGTCGAGCAGATGGCGGGGCAGACCTTTATCTCGTACGATCCCAACTGTCGGCCTTCGATCATGGGGGATCGCCTGGCGGCGCGGGGGATGATCGAGCGGTATGTCCCAGCCGCGAACCTAGTGAAGGTCTCGGACGAAGACCTGGCCTGGCTTTATCCAGAGTCGGGCTCGGAAGACTGGCTAGAGCAGGCCCAGCGCTGGGTGGCCTCCGGGCCGAGTGTCGTCGTGGTCACGATGGGGGGTCGCGGGGCTTGGGCGGTCACCGCTGAGTCCGCCTGGCACATCCCGGCCGATGATCGTTATGGGCTCGTGGACTCGGTGGGGGCTGGTGACTCCTTCATGTCTGGCATGCTCCACGGCATTCTGACCGGTGGTTATTCCGAAGATTTTGCGGCCCTGGCCGCCGATCGTACATCCCTAGAACAAGTCCTCAATCTGGCGATGCAGACCTCCGGCGTGACGATCTCGCGTGCTGGCGCCAACCCGCCTTGGTTGCACGAGTTAACCTAGCCCCCCGCTGGCAACCGAGCCCCGGCGGATGCGAAGTATTTCCTAATAGATTAATGATTGGCACCCCGTTTTTACCCAGTCAAAGAGTAGGCTAAAGACATGCGTAAACAAGCATGCCACTTGGTGGAATTTGCGTTGAGGTCGGTCTGCGACGAGGGCGGTTTCGGCTACCTCGACGAGCGCGGGCAGGTTGATCGTTCGCGGGGTCGTGAGCTGTGGATCAACGCCCGGATGACCCACTGTGCGGCGATTGGCGCCATGCTCGGTCACGTCGGCGCCTGCAGTGCCCTTAAGCATGGGGTCCGAGCGCTGAGCGAACTATTTGTTGATCAGGCTGCGGGCGGCTGGTACACCGCTATAGGCTGGGATGGCCAACCGACCGACGATACTAAGGCCGCTTACGCCCACGCCTTTGTGATTCTGGCGGCCTCCAGTGCCGTTGCCACCGGCGGCATTGGGGACGAAGCGAATGCCCTATTACGGACCGCCCTCGATATCTCAACCAAGTATTTCTGGGACGAGACCGCTGGCATGGTCGTCGAAGAGTGGGACCGGGGTTTCACGACCCTATCCGATTATCGCGGCATCAATGCCAATATGCACACCGTCGAAGCCTACCTAGCCGCTGCCGATGCCTTGGCCGCCCAGGATCCGAGCAGTCTCGAACCCGTGACCCTGCGCTTGCGGGCCTTGCGGATTCTAGACCGAGTCATCAACCGGGATGCCCGCGCCAACAACTGGCGG
>JAIRKB010000241.1 GCA_031260385.1 Propionibacteriaceae bacterium
GACCGAGCGGTTGACAAGGTTTACCACTGCCTGGTTCAAGGTTATCCAGATCCCCAAGCTGGGACGATTGATGCCCCGATTGCCCATGCTCGGACCGATGAGTGGAAGATGGCGATTGACGCTCGCGGACGGGAAGCGATCACCCACTATCAGGTCTTGGAGGTCGTTTTCTCCGCCGCTCTGGTCGAGGTCCGTCTAGAAACCGGACGGACTCATCAGATTAGGGTCCACATGGCGGCGATCCATCATCCCTGTATTGGTGATCTGGTTTATGGGGCGGACCCTAGCTTGGCCGCCGAGCTGAAGCTTAACCGGCAGTGGCTCCACGCCCGGGAGCTCGGCTTTACCCACCCCTGTGGGCGTGAGGAGCTACGCTTTTACTCTGAGTATCCCCCCGACTTGGAGCAGGCTCTTGGGGCCCTTCGACACATGAGGTAACAATGCGTATTGCACAGCTGGCAAACTTCGTCGGTCCGACCTCCGGTGGTCTGCGGCGAGCGGTTGACAAGCTCGGTCGAGCCTATGCCGCGGCCGGGCATCAGCGTCTACTGATCATTCCTGGTCCTAGTGATTCGGTGCTAACGACGAAGACCGGGACGATCGTTACCATTGCTTCACCGGCGCTTAGCTCGGGTTACCGCCTAGTGGTGAATACCCGCAAGGTGGCTCAGGTTCTGGAGCGTTTTCAACCGACCTCGGTCGAAGTCTCCGATAAATGGACGATGACCGCGGGTGCGCGCTGGGCGGTTCGCCGCGGTATTCCAGCGATCCTCATCTCCCATGAACGTCTCGATGATCAAGCTTCGATGTTCCTGGAGCTCGAAGTCTCCTCGCAGATCCATCTGATCAATCGTTACCTGGCTAAGATCTATGATCGGGTGGTGGTGACGACCCGCTATAGCGCTGGTGAGTGGATCAACACCAAGGCCAATCTGATGGTTTGCCCTTTGGGGGTCGATCTAGGGGAGTTCTCTTCGCAGGGAACGGTCTCGGGCCGGACAGCGACCCTCCAGTTGGTTTACGCCGGTCGACTGTCGCGGGAGAAATGCCCCCATCTGGCGGTAGCGACGGCGGTAGAGCTGGATCGGCGAGGGGTCGATGTCCAACTCAATGTTTTTGGAGCCGGTCCGATAGTGGAAGAGCTCCGCTCGCTCGCCGGGGCGGCTCCGATCTTCTTCCACGGCTACCTCAACTCGCGGGCGGCCCTTGCTGATGCCTACCGCTCGGCCGATATTGCCTTGTCAGTTTGCCCCGCCGAAACCTTTGGCCTAGCCGTTTTGGAGGCTCTGGCTTGCGGAACGCCAGTGGTGACCGCCGATCGCGGTGGCGCGCGGGAACTAGTTGATGCCAGCTGTGCCGAATGGGCGTCGCCCGACCCCGTCTTCCTCGCGGAAGCCGTGATGAGGTTAGCGGCTCGCGTACGCGAAGATCCCGCTAGGCTCAGCCAAGCGGCGCGCGCCCGAGCCGAACAGTATCCCTGGGGCAAGACCACCGCCAGCATGCTCGCCCTCCACGAGGAACTATCGAACCCATCGCTCGCCTAGCCGGTACTTGGCACCTGCGGTGCCGTGCTAGGCATCCAAGTCGTAGCCTGGACAAGCGAAGCGCCGTCCGGGAAAGCCGACAGCCTGGACAAGCGAAGCGCCGTCCGGGAAAAGACTAAATCAACTGAATCCCCTGGGCCTGCTGATAGCGGGCGGCGACATCGGCCCAGTTGACGATATTCCACCACGCTGCCACGTAGTCCGCTTTCACATTGCGGTATTGCAGATAGAAGGCATGTTCCCACATGTCGAGCAAGAGCAAGGGAATCTGGCCACCGGGTAGGTTCGACTGGTGATCGTAGACCTGGTAAGCGTTCAAGCCCGCGCCAAAGGTGTCCCAGGCCAGAACCGCCCAGCCCGATCCCTGGATCGTCATCGCGACCTCAGTGAACTGCTTTCTGAAAGCCTCGTAACCACCGAACCCGACCCCGATCGCTTCCGCTAGGACACCGGTTGGTTCGCCCCCGCCATTGGGGGAGAGGTTCTTCCAGGAAATCGAATGGTTGAGGTGGCCAGCGAGGTGAAAGGCGAGATCCTTCTCCAGCTTCGGTAGGGCAGCGAAATTTCCGGCCGCGCGCGCTTCGGCTAGTTTCTCTTGGGCGGTGTTCGCCCCCGTGACATAAGCCTGGTGGTGTTTGGAGTGGTGCAGTTCCATGATCTCAGGGGAGATATGGGGGGCGAGGGCCGAGTAGTCGTAATCCAAATCGGGCAATACATAAGTAGTCATTGATCTTCTCCTAATAGCTTGACAGCGCGAGGGCACACCATCATTCCAGCAGTGAGGCTGGAACTAAAACCAGGTTAAACCCTCATCCACCGATTCATCGCTGCTACGCAGCCCCAGATAGGCGCGCTGGCGGCGTTGACAACGCTCGACAGGCGTCCAGCCTGCCTTCGGCGTTGTCGCCTTGCCATCACACCTATCTGACGCCGCTCGCGACGCGAGCAATCGGTGGATCAGGGTTAAGCCGTTAGGCGGCAGCCGGTGGCGGGGGATCGCCAGGCTTCTTGCCCATTTCCTTGGCCTTGTCGACCAGGTCAGAGCCCGCAGCCTTGGCTTTTTCCGCGACATCCGTGGCGACGACCTTAGCCTTTGCGGTGAACTCGCTGGATTTTGCCTTGTCAACAAGATCTTCCGCCTTATGGCCGACGGTCTCGAAGGCGTCCTTGGCTTTTTCTTTCAGTTCGCCAGATTTGGCCTTGTCAACGAGGTCGTCCATCTTGCCGCCAGCCGCTGCTAGCGCCTCTTTGGCCTTGGCCTTGAGATCTTCGATGCCCACGGTATTCCTCCCTTTGTTGGTAAGATCAGGTTATCATGACTGCGCTGAATGGGCGCTGACTTCCAGCACCCGAAACCCCTTCGCCGAGCCAATCCGTGCCACCGGATAGCCCTTCTGAGCGAGCCAGGCCTGGAGAGAGTCAGCGCCGAGATTCTTGGAAACCACCATCGTGGCCTTGCCGGTGGGGGATAGTCGGTTCAACCAGGTGGTTAAGAGTTCGTGGAGGGCTGGTTTGCCGATCCGGATTGGGGGATTGGACCAGATTTCGTCATAGGTCACCCCCTCGTCGGCGGTTTGGGGAAAGAAGGGATGCACTTGGTCGCCGACCTCATGGCGGAGCGCGTTAACCCTGGTTAGCGCAAGCGCTCGCTCATTGACATCAACGGCGTCAACCCGGGCTTGGGGGCATTCGGTGGCTAAGGCGACGGCAATCGGGCCGAAACCACAGCCGAGGTCGAGGAAGCGGGCCGTCCGATCGAGGGGTGGGGCCGCCTCACGGAAGAGTACGGCCGTACCAGGATCGAGACGGGTAGCCGAGAAAACCCCCGCCGCGCTGAGAAAGCGATAGTCCTGACCCCAAATCGTGGCAAAGACTTCGTGGCGCTTCTCGGCGGTGGTGGGGGTTTCGAAATAGTGGCTCATATCCCCTCATTATCATCGCGACGCGAGCGAGCTTGGTGGGCTCGAGCGGCGAGGTCCCGGTCGTTTGGATAGGTTACCTGCTCTAAGGTTAGCCCATGGGCGGGCATGACGGTGATGTCATTGGCCCGTTCCTGAGTCTGAAGATGAGATCGCAGCCAGGTGGTGTCGCGAAGGCCTCGCCCAATGGCGACGAGGGCGCCGACCAGCGAACGGACCATCGAATGACAGAAGGCATCGGCGGTGACCTGGATCTCGATCATGTCACCCTGGTGGCCAGGGGATAACTGGCGCAGGTGGCGGATCGTCGTACCACCCGGTTTTGGTCGGCAGAAGGCCGCGAAATCGTGGACGCCGAGGAGGCTGTGGGCGGCCTCAGCCATCGCCGCGACGTCTAGGCGGTGGGGGTAGGTGACCACAAATCCCCTCATCAGCGGGTCAATCGTACTATTCGGATCCCAGAGTCGGTAAACATAGTGGCGCTGAAGGGCCGAGAAACGGGCATCGAAGTCGGTTGAGACTGGTCGGGCCTGGTGAAAGGCAATGTCGGCTGGGAGGGCGCGGGGTAAGCGGCGGGTTAGGGTCTCAGTGACCTCGTCTAGGGGATCGTCTAGATCAAAGTGGATGACTTGACCGCGAGCGTGGACCCCCGCATCGGTCCGTCCGGCGCAGACGGTCGCGGGGGGCTGATCGAGGCGCAGGACCTGGGCGATCGTCGCCTCGACCACACCCTGGACAGTGCGCAACCCCGGTTGGCGGGCCCAGCCGGAGAAAGCCGTCCCGTCGTAGGCGAGGTCAAGGCGTATTCTCATGGTTGCAGTCTACGCGGTAGGTGAGATCGTAGATGGTCCGACCGGCGGCAATCGCGCGGGCTTCGAACTTCGTGATCGGGCGGTCGGTGAAGCGAGTCTGGGCGACGAGTTCGAAACGGTGATCGGCGAAAGCGGCCTCTGCTGCGGTGGCGTAGGACTCCCAGTCGGTCGCCAGGCGGATCAGGCCGCCAGGGGTTAGTTTCTGGGCGAGGAGATCAGCGAAAGCGGGGGAGACTAAGCGGCGTTTGTGATGGCGTTTCTTCGGCCAAGGATCGGGGAAGAAGATCCATACTTCGCTCAGAGCCTGGTCGGGCACTAGGTGGGCTAGACCGCCGATGGCATCGGCGGCAATTAGCCGGACATTCGTAAGCTCGTTAGCGGCGATCTTGCCAAGGGTGGAGGCAATCGAGGCGTCGAAGACTTCGAAACCAAGGAAGTTGGTCTGAGGGTGGAGGCGCGCTGAGGTCGTGATGGCCTCGCCATGGCCGCAACCAATTTCGGCGATCAAGGGGGCACTGCGGGCGAAGATCGTGGCGAAATCGAGGCAGGGTTGGGCGGCGACCGAGGTGATCCGGCTGTCTTCGATCACCGGAACGATCCAGCGCGCTGCATAGTCTTGGAGCCAGCTGGCCTGTGAAGATGTCATACGCGGGCTGCGCCGGACGTAGGTCACGACTTGGCGGTGCGGGCGCGGCGGCTGGGCTGGGGTGGTCTCCACTATCGAATCTTCCCACACTTCAACCCAATTCGCCTTGAGGCAGCTATATTATGGTGGAGTGGATCACTTCTACCTCTTCTTGTCCACCTTCGTCACCTTATTGGTGATCCTGGACCCCCCCGGTCTCCTGCCAGTCTTCATCGGCTTGACCCGTACCTTCCAAGCCAAAGAACGCAATCAAGCCGGGTTGCGGGCGTCACTGGTCGCCCTCGGGGTGATCGCCTTGTTCGCGGTCTTCGGGCGGGCGATCCTGCATTATCTCAAGATCTCCGTCGAAGCCCTCGAATTCTCCGGCGGCCTGCTGCTCTTGCTGGTGAGCTTGCAGTTGCTAATGGGGAAGTACGACGAGGTCGAGGACAATGGTAAACCCCATAGTCTCAATGTGGCAGTCGTGCCATTGGGGACCCCGCTCCTGGCTGGCCCCGGCGCGATCGTCGCCATGATGGTCGCCGTCCAAGACGCCAATGGGTTCGACTACCTGATCGTCGGCGCCGCCCTCGTCGCCGCCATGTTGATGGTTTTCCTCTTCTTGCGCTTCGCCTCTGTTATCCATCGCGTCCTGCGTGATGCCGGCACCATCCTGCTCACCCGGATCTTCGGCGTCCTCCTCGCCGCCATCGCCGTCCAGATGATGGCCGACGGTTTCCTCGGTTTCCTACACTCCTAAAACCCGGAATTCGCCTTCGGTAGGCCTTTTCACATATAATCAGGTGGTTGATCTCGGGGCGTAGCGTAGTGGCTAGCGCGCCTGCTTTGGGAGCAGGAGATCGGAGGTTCGAGTCCTCTCGCCCCGACCAAAATCCCTCGGTGTTTTTCCGAGGGATTTCGTGCTTGATAAGGG
>JAIRKB010000006.1 GCA_031260385.1 Propionibacteriaceae bacterium
TACACCCCTAGGCGGACCTGGCGTCTGATTCAGCGCCGGGGGCGACGGGCCGGTTGGATTAGTGAGGGGACATCCGTACGAACGGCGGTCGATTGGCTGACCCAAGCCGGCGACGACGGCGTCTCAACAGAATTGGGCGCGCGACTAGTCGCCTTCCGGGATCATCTGGAGGCGCAGTGGTATGGCCCTCGCGAGGCGCAACCGCCGGCGATGCCCGCTCAGGATGCGCGCCTACTCTGGCGGCAGATACGCCGATTTCTAGCGGCAATGCACTAGGCTGGTAGCGGCTCCCTAAGAGGATGGTGAAAAGGAAATATGAGCACACTGGACTGGACTGAACTAGATGCGCGCGCGGTTGATGCGGCCCGGGTTCTGGCGGTTGATGCGGTCGAAAAGGTTGGCAACGGTCACCCCGGGACGGCGGTCTCGCTGGCGCCGGTCGCCTACCTGCTCTATCAGAAGGTCATGCAGCTCGATCCGAGCGATCCTACCTGGCTTGGTCGAGACCGGTTCGTTTTGTCGATCGGGCACTCCTCGCTGACCCAGTACACCCAGTTAGTCCTCGGTGGCTGCGGGCTGGAGATCGCCGATCTGGAACGGTTTCGGACCTGGGGGTCGCTGACTCCCGGTCATCCGGAGTTCGGGCGCACCCCGGGGGTGGAATGTACGACCGGGCCGCTGGGAGCGGGGGTGTCCAATGCCGTCGGCTTCGCGATGGCGGCGCGCAAGGAGCGGGCCTTGTTCGACCCAGGCGCTATGCCGGGGGAGTCGATCTTTGATTACCATGTTTATTGCATATGCGGGGACGGCGATATCCAGGAGGGGGTGGCCTCCGAGGCCTCCTCCCTAGCCGCCACCCAGGAGCTCGGCAATCTGATCCTGATCTGGGATGACAACCGCATCTCGATTGAAGGTGACACGGTCATCGCCATGACCGAGGATGTGGCGGCGCGCTATGCCGCTTATGGTTGGCATGTTCAGGCAGTTGACTTCACTAATGGCGGCAGTGATTATGTTGAGAAGGTTGCCGAGTTGTACGAGGCGATTGAGGCGGCCAAGACGGTGACCGATCGTCCGAGCTTTATTCGGGTCTCGACGGTGATTGGCTGGCCGCTGCCGAATCTCTCTGGTTCGGAGAAGATCCACGGCTCGAAGATCGGCGCGAGTGAGATCGCGGCGTTGAAGGTTCGGCTCGGGCTGGATCCAGAACAGCATTTCGCGGTCGCCGACGAGATCTTGGCTTACACACGAGCCAATCTGGCGGCGCGTCACAGGGCTTATCGTCCGGGATGGGATGCCAAGTTCGCCGCTTGGGTAGCGGCCAATCCGAGCCAGAAGGCACTGCTCGATCGGATTCTTGCGGGCGGACTACCCCCCGAACTAGAAGCCGCCTTGCCCCAGTTCCCACCCGGGATGATGTCCACCCGGGCGGCCTCGGGGGCGGTCCTGTCGGCGATCAGTGATGTCATACCGGAACTGTGGGGCGGTTCGGCGGATCTCGCCGGCTCCAATAATACGACGATGAAAGGCAAGCCGTCTTTCCTACCGGCTTCGCGGGTGAACCGGGAGTGGACCCCGGACCCTAATGGGCGGGTGATCCATTTCGGGATCCGCGAACATGCGATGGGCGGGATTCTCAATGCGATTAACTCCGGGTTGACTAGGGCTTATGGTGGAACCTTCCTGGTGTTCTCCGACTATATGCGCACCCCACCACGCTTGGCGGCCTTGTCGAAGATCCCTTCGATCTTCATCTGGTCCCACGATTCTGTGGGGGTGGGTGAGGATGGTCCGACCCATCAGCCGGTCGAACAGATCGCCTCCCTGCGCCTGATTCCCGGTCTTGATGTCATCCGTCCTTGCGACGCTAATGAGGTCGCCGAAGCCTGGCGGATCATCTTGTCGATCACCGATCACCCCACCGCTCTGATCCTGTCGCGCCAAGATGTTCTCACCTTCGACCGGGGGACCGGGGGTGATGGGCCCTCGGTTGTTCACCCCGCCTCCGGGCTCGCCAAAGGCGCCTACATCCTGATTGAGGCCTCTGCCGCACCCCAGGTCGTCCTCGTTGCGACCGGGTCGGAGGTCGCTCTGGCCGCTGCCGCTCGTACGAAATTAGAAAATGTCGGCATCCCGACGCGGGTAATCTCGGCCCCCTGTCTGGAGTGGTATGCGGCGCAACCGGCCGCCTACAAGCAGGAACTGTTCCCGCAGGGCGCGGTGAGAGTATCAATCGAAGCCGGCGTGAGCTACGGATGGACGGAAATCGTCGGCGACCAAAGATCCGCTAGGATCGGGATTGATCATTTCGGCGCTTCGGCAGCCCCAGACCAGCTTTTCTGTGAATATGGATTCACGGTGGACAATGTGGTCACGCAGGCGATGGGGTTGCTAGCTCGATAAGTGTGGTAGGACAGGAAGAAGGAGCAGATGAGGATAGGTATACCCATGGAGTCCGCTCAGGCGGAAACCAGGGTTGCGGCGACCCCAAAGACGGTCGAGCAGCTCATAAAGTTGGGTCATGAAGTTGTTGTTGAGGAGGGGGCCGGAGCGAAGTCTTCTTACCCTGACTCCGAATATGCCGCCGCTGGCGCCGAGATTGTCGGCCGGGCGGTGGCTTGGGCGGCCCAGGTGGTTTGTAAGATCAACCCGCCAGGCCCCGTAGAAATTGAGGCGATGACCAAGGGGGCGGTCCTAGTCGCCCTGATTGCGGCACCGCGCTCACCAGAATTACTTGAAGCTTTGGCCCAGCGCGAGCTAACGGTCTTGGCGATGGATTCGGTGCCTCGAATCTCGCGCGCCCAGTCGTTGGACGTCTTGTCGTCGATGGCAAATATCGGTGGTTATCGGGCGATTATCGAAGCGGCTCACGAGTTCGGCTCCTTCTTTACCGGTCAGGTAACGGCCGCGGGCAAGGTTCCACCGGCCCGGGTCTTTATCTCCGGGGCTGGGGTGGCTGGCCTGGCGGCGATTGGGACGGCTAGCTCGCTAGGCGCCGTCGTTCACGCCACCGACATCCGTCCCGAGGTCGCCGAGCAGGTCGAATCCTTGGGCGCGGGCTTTGTCGGGCCTCGGGTCGAAGAGCAGGAGGTCTCCACCGACGGCTATGCCAAGGAGGCGTCGGCTGATTACGCCCGGGCCGCTGAAGTGATGTACGCCGAGCAGGCCAAGATCTCGGACATCATCGTCACCACCGCCTTGATTCCGGGTCGCCCAGCGCCACGGCTGATCACTGAGGATATGGTCGCTTCAATGAAGCCCGGTTCGGTGATCGTCGACATGGCAGCTGGCTCTGGTGGCAATGTCGCCGGTTCGGTGGCTGATGAACTGGTGGTGACCAGCAATGGCGTCAAGATCATCGGTTACACCGACTTGGCTTCCCGGCTGCCAACCCAGGCCTCCCAGTTGTATGGAACCAATATCGTCAACCTGATGAAGCTTGTCACCCCGGAAAAAGACGGGGAGATTGTGCTGGACATGGATGATGTGGTGATCCGCTCGATGACGGTGACTGATGATGGCAAGGTAACCTGGCCTCCACCAGCGGTAGCGGTCTCCGCCGCTCCGGCTGCAGCGGTCGCCGAGGCGCCGGTCGTCAAGGTGAAGAAGCAGCGTCCGGCTTGGATTAACTATGCCGCGATGGGGCTATGTGCCTT
>JAIRKB010000011.1 GCA_031260385.1 Propionibacteriaceae bacterium
GATGTGATGATCGCCCCAACCAGAACTAGTGACGGCAGCCTGGAAGTCTTGGTGATCGATAATGGGGTTGGGCTCCCTGAAGGTTTTTCAGTCACTGACTCCGCCCGGACCAGCCTCGGGTTATCGATCGTCACGACCCTATTACAAGATCTTCATGGAGAGTTTGATTTGGTGCCGAATCCCGATGGGGTAGGGGCCCGCGCAATCGTACGATTCCCGCTCTGAGGAGGACACTTTGTGGGGTGGTTTATCCCATTCTGAGCCGCGAACGAGCAGCGCGGCGCTTCATAGATCGGCGTTCATCTTCGCTCATACCGCCCCAGACTCCGTGGTCCTGTCCAGCTTCAAGCGCCCAGTGCAGGCAACGATCGCGCACGACACAGCGAGCGCAGACCTTCTTTGCCTCTTCAATCTGAAGCAGCGCAGGTCCGGTATTACCAACTGGGAAGAACAACTCAGGATCTTCCGTTAGGCAAGCGGATTGATGGCGCCAGTCCATAATTCTCCTTCAAGGGAATAACTCGGGGGTGCTCCGGCCCCCTTCGTCATAGCACGTACTAGGATGGCATGCTCTAACCGAATGCACAAGGGTTTTGGCAAAACCGATTCGTTAAATCCCGACCATACGCGATCCCAGCCCAGCGCCCCCAGTAGGATTCGAACCTACGCTCCCGCCTCCGGAGGGCGGTGCTCTATCCCCTGAGCTATGGGGGCCAAGCCTAGATTCTAACAGAGGTTTTCCTCTAGCGTTGTACGGCCGCCTCGATGTGCCGCATAGCAACGCCGGGGCTGCTGTAAGGTTGATGGCGTGAATCAGCCTTTAACATCGCCTCACAATCCGGCCGCTCCGGATTGGCTTCAGGTTCCTAGTGACCTCAATCACCTCGATCCGGCGTTGTGGCCTGGGGGCACGCGGCGTGACGATTCCGGGGCGCTGTTGGTGGCGGGACACCGTTGCCAGGATCTGTTAGCTCAGTTCGGCAGCCCCCTCTATGTTCTCGATGAAATGGATTTTAGGGCCCGTGCTCAGGGGTTTCGGCGTGAGTTTGCCAATTGGGATGTCTACTACGCTGGTAAGGCGTTTCTCAACCGTACGGTTCTACGCTGGGTTGAACAAGAAGGGCTGAGTCTGGATGTCTGTTCTGGCAATGAGTTATTGGTCGCCTTAGCGGCGGACTTTCCCCCAGCGCGGATTGAGTTCCATGGCAATAACAAATCGGAAGAAGAGTTAGGCCTAGCGATTGACGCTGGTGTTGGTCGGATCATCGCCGACTCCTTTGTTGAACTAGAGCGGATCGAAGCCTTAGCGTCAGCCCGTGATGTTGTGGTGCCGATCCTGGTTCGGATCACCACCGGGGTGGAAGCTCATACTCACCAATATATTGCCACCGCCCATGAAGACCAGAAGTTCGGTTTCTCGATCCATTCTGGTCGGGCTCTTGAAGCCCTCCAAGCGGCTAGCGAGCACCCGCACATCAAGTTAATGGGGATCCACTCCCATATTGGTTCGCAAATCTTCGACACCGCAGGATTCGCGGTCGCGGCGCGGAAGATGTTGGGGGTGCTAGCCGAGTTCCGAGACTTAAGCGGGGTTCAATTACCGGAGCTTAATCTTGGGGGAGGGTTCGGCATCGCTTATACCAGCGCTGACCAGGCCCTTGCCCCCGGCGAGTTGGCAAGCCAGTTGACAGCCATTGTCAGCCAGGCTTGCGCTGAGCTCGGTTTGGCGGAGCTGAGACTAGCGATTGAGCCGGGTCGGGCGATCTGTGGCCCACCCGGGGTCGCTCTCTACACGGTCGGGACCATCAAACCAGTGGTGGTTGGCCCCGAGTTGACCAGGACTTACGTCGCCGTCGATGGGGGTATGTCCGACAACATCCGTACGGCCCTTTACCGAGCGGATTACACGGCGAGCCTGGCCAACCGCTGTTCGAGCGCCGAACCAATCTTGGCCCGAGTCGTTGGAAAGCACTGCGAATCGGGGGATCAACTAGTCCGGGATGTCTATCTGCCCGCCGACATCGTTCCCGGCGATATTCTGGCAGTGCCGGGTTCGGGCGCCTACGCCCGGTCCTTGGCCTCAAACTATAACCACGCCACCCGCCCAGCAGTGGTTGCCCTTAGGGAGGGTGAGGCGCAGTTAATCATGCGACGCGAAACCCTCGATGACTTGCTGAACCTGGACATTGACCTGAACGGAAGGTAACGGAATGGAAATGATCTGCTTCGATCTCGAAGGGGTTTTCGTCCCCGAGATCTGGATCAGTGTCGCGCAGGCGACCGGGATCGACGAACTACGTCTGACGACCCGGGACGTGCCCAACTATGACGAGCTAATGGCCCACCGACTGCAGATCTTAGCGGCCCATGATCTGCGAATCGGCGATATTCAGCGGGTCATCGCCACCCTGGCCCCGCTGCCGGGAGCGAAGGCCTTCCTGGATTGGGCGAGAACAAACTTCGCGGTCGCTATCATTTCCGACACCTTCTACGACTTCGCGGCGCCGCTGATGGCCCAGCTCGGCCAGCCCCTCCTGCTCGCTCACAGTTTGGAGTTCTCTCCCCAGGGTCATATCACCGGTTACAAACTGCGCTTGCCAGATCAAAAGCGTCAGGCGGCCATCGCATTTCGGGCTCTCAACTTCCCAGTTTTCGCCGTCGGTGACTCTTATAACGACGTTAACATGCTGTTGGAAGCCGATCACGGCTTCCTATTCAACCCACCGGCGAAGGTCATCGAAGACTATCCTCAGCTCCCGATTTCGACTAGCTACCAAGACCTAGCCGAAAAACTCATCGGCGTTTCTTCGCGACCCTTAACCGCGTACGATCACGATTGATGTGGTATGCTATCGGCATCGTAGGGGCATAAAGATATCCCCGGATCGGCCTTCACCAATTGATGCCTTCACCAAATGATGACTGATCGGTCGTAATTTCATGCCGCGGTCCCGCAGGGTATCGAGCCGCGGCCACCATAAACGGAGAGGACATTCGTGTCGTCAAATCTAGAGTCGTTGCTGCTACCAGAGTTGCGGAAGGTAGCCAGTGATATGGGAATCCCCAAGGTCACAGGTATGCGCAAGTCGGAACTGATCGGAAAGATCGCAGAAGTGGGCGGCGAGCAGACGTCGTCCCAAACCCCGCCCGAAGCGGGCCCCCAAGCCACCGCCGGCGGCGACCCGACCCACACCGTGCGTCGCCGCACCCGGACCACCTCTGCTTCAACTAGCCCGTCATCTGACGGGGACGAGGCCGCCCCGAGTGTCTCCCAGGAGGTTGGAGCCCGCCTTGCCGCCCTCGGCATGGATGGAGCCTCAGAACAACCAAGCTCACGCAACGAGTCGCATGACTCTAATGGCGATGGCGATGATGACTCTGCGAATGCTCGTCGTAATCGTCGGCGGCGTAGCCGTGACCGTCAGGGCCGTCGTCGCACCGGCATGGAGCGCCTCGACTCCGATCCCCAGGTTTCCGCCGAAGACGTTCTGGCGCCAGTCAAGGGAATCGTCGATGTGATGGAAGGCTACGCTTTCGTTCGGACGACCGGCTACCTGCCAAGCCCCGACGACGCCTACATGCCTCTAGGGATGGTCCGCAAGTTTGGGTTGCGGAAAGGCGATGTGGTCACCGGATCGATCAAGTTGCCGCGCGACGGGGAACGTCAGGAAAAATTCAGCCCCTTCGTCGCCCGGGAGTCCGTGAACGGTCGGGATCCCGCGCCGGCGAAAGC
>JAIRKB010000114.1 GCA_031260385.1 Propionibacteriaceae bacterium
CCATCGGCCCCGATGAGCCGTCAGTGTTCCGCAGCTTTGCCATGATGTTGTCGCGAGGCTGGAAAGCGGCGGGAATGCGTGGGTGAGCGCCAAGTCTCACTGGTTTTGTGCTCGGGTGATCATTCGACGTCGCCAGAATTATTGGGGGTTCTTCCGACGCGGGTTGGCGTTTGTGTGCGGTCCAAACCAGATAAATCGCCGTAGGTACGCCAACCGCGAATGTAGCGACGATGCCTGCCTGCCATTCGTTAAGCGAGAATGCCCCTAGGAGAATCAGCCATAGAACAAAACCGACAGCCACCAGTGCAATCCCACCCACAACAGCTTTTAGTGTGCGTAAGTCAGTGTCCATCCCCACCCCCTTCGGCAGAAACCCTATGTGTATCATGCTACCGGTTGTATAGCGTCAAGTAATCAGCCTGGTGGCTTGTTTCCAACACCAACTCCCTGTCTAAACGTCGAAGCTAGGGCTGGAGGGCCGATATTGTTGAGCGGAAGCTGGGTCGGAAAAATCGTGCAACGATTTAGGCACACAGTGCCGTTTCCGGCGCGAGTCCGAGCGCCGCGATGTTCCTCGCTTCGCTCGTCAACGGTTTCCTTGGCCTCGGTAGAACAAGCGAGCTTGTTCTACTCTCGACCTGCGTCACCGTAAGATCCCGTAGGGATCGCGGCGCGAAACGTCTTCCGCGCAGCAATATCGGTGTCCAGTCCCCGGCAAAGAACAGTTCCCATTCCCGGATGGCGCTGCGCTTATCCAGGCTACGCGTAAGCGCACGGCATCACAGATGCCAAGTACACGAACGCAGTGAGTGTACGGCACCGCAGGTGCCAAGTACGAGTAAGCGCACTGGTTTTGCTACTGGTTTTGCTATGGGCTCAGAGACTAAGTCCTTAGGGGTGGAGGGTGGCTAGGGGGATTACGGAGACGCCGTCGGGGCGGGTGTAGGCGTAGCCGGAGGCGGTGATGATGGCGAGGAATTTGGGGTCGCCGGCTTCTTCGGTGTCTACCTTGAGGGAGAGGATTTTTAGGTCGGCGGCGGCTTTGTCTAGTTGGTAGGGGACGGAACCGAGGCGGATGGCGATAGCGCCCCAGCGGCCGTATCCTCCATCAACTATTGCGTCGATGGCTAGGCCGGTGGAGTCCAGGTAGTGGTGAATGGTGGCGCCTGATGACTGGGCGTAGACGCGAAGGTCGCGCAGGACGAGGGATTTGAAGAGGGAGCCGTAGGTTTTTAGGTCTTGTTTTAGTTGGTCGGGGCCCATGTTGATTAGGGCGGCGGACATGGCGGGGTCGACGAAGTAGTGTTTGGGGGCGACGCGGATGCGGGCGCGGGCTCGTAGGGTGGGACTCCAACTGGGGAGGGGTTCGAGGACGGCGATCTTTTCGAGGGCGTCGAGGTAGGTGGCGACGGCATATTCGCCTAGAGGGGGGTTAGCGGCGTCGGCGGCGAGTTTGGTACGGCGGGTTTGGGTGTCGGTGGCGCGGGCGAGGGATTGCATCAGTTGGCGGACGCGGGCGGTATTGCGGCGCACCCCATCGACTAGGCGGATGTCGGCGTTGGCGACTTCGGTGCAATAGTCGGCGACATTGGCTTGGGCGAGCGCCCACGGCAGTTCGCGGTCGGCGGGCCAACCGCCGTGGCAGGTTTCCTCGATCAGGTCGTTGAGGCTGAGGTTGGAGCTACCGGCGACCTCACCGGCACCGGACATCAGTTGGGCCAAGCTGACTTGGTCCGAGGAGAGGCAGGATTCCGACAGGCTTAACGTACGCATGCGCAGCCGACTCATTCGGCCGGTGCCAGTATGCCGGTTCGGATCGTCGACCGGGGTGGCAGAGCCGGTGAGGATGAACTGGCCAGGGGTTCGCCGGTCGTCGACGGCCTTGCGGACGGCATTCCACAGACTCGGAACCAACTGCCATTCGTCAATCAACCGGGGGGTAGGTCCCTCGAGGATGTTGGCGGGGGCGATCTCCGCGGTCACCCGCGCCGTCTCATCAGTGTCCAGACGCACCGCGCTGGCGCATTGCTGGACCGCCGTCTCAGTCTTCCCACAGCCCTTGGGCCCCTCGACAACCACCGCGCCAATCCGCGCTAGCCGTTCCCGAAGCTCATTATCAACCACCCTCGGCAAATAGTTGTGCACTGTCATAACTCAACCTTCCCCTCAACAAATCAGGAGATTTGTCGCCATTTTATCAAAAGATTTGCAGCAATTCTAGTCAGGATAAAGCATCACATATGTCACGGATATTGCAGTTCTCTGCCAATCAGTGAGAGGTTCTTGTCAAGAAAACCCTCGACTTCAAGGGGAGATGGTTGACAGTGGATTTAGATGTCATTTATTCTGGCAACAGTTATTCCCTTAGGCACGGAAGGCGTGAAGATGGTGCGGCCGAGGCAGGTTTTGTTGAGCGCGGCGATAGTGGCGGCGCTGACGCTTGGCTTGGGGTTCGTACCACCAGCCCAAGCCGACCAAGATCCAACGATCTCGGCGGAGGAGTTGCGCCGCGAACTAGAGGCCTTGGTCGAAGAGCAGCGCGAGTTGGTTGAGCAGAAGGCCACCGCTGAGGGAAAATATCAGGCCGCTCAGATGCAGATCGCCTTTACGCGGTCGCAGATGGTTGGATATCAGGCGGCGGCAGAGGCCCTCAGGGAACAGATTACGCGGATTGCCCTCCAGCGTTATCAAGACCGCGGGCTGGACACGACCGCGCTACTACTGACCCACAGCTCGAGGGACAGCCTGCTCGACTATATGGCCGCGATGCAGCAGGTTACGGACACGGCCACGGCGATCTTCAGCAGTTTACGACTAACTCAGGGCACCTTGTCGGATCTGCAACGCCAAGAGGAAGCGGCGATAGAGATCATCGTCGCCGAGCAGGCCCGGATCGCTGAGCTCGAGGCCACTGCGCTAGAAAAGGCTGACCAGGTCCGGGCGCGGCTAGACTCCATGGCAAGCCTGGTGGCCTCCCGGTCACGTTCGGTTGACCCCGATGGGAGGGGGGTGGCGGATCCCGGCAAGCTGATCCCGAACCCATCGACCACCCTGGCACCGCCGCTAGCCTCCTGGGTGTTGACCTCGCCGTACGGGATGCGCATTCACCCCTTCACTGGGGGGCTGGCTTTCCATGAGGCGGTGGACATGGCCATCGCTTGTGGGACGCCGATCTTTGCCCCCGCTAACGGGCTCGTCCTCGACTACTACTGGACCGACTCCCACGGCAACCGACTGGTCATCGATCTAGGCATAATCAAAGATCACCACGTTGTCGTCTCCTTTAGTCACCTGTCGGGCGCCGTTGTTAAGCCAGGCACCGCCGTTCTGCAGGGTGAGCGCGTGGCAATGGTTGGTACGACTGGACACTCCACCGGCTGTCATCTCCACTACATGATGTGGATGGATGGGCTCATCGTTGACCCCACCCCCTATGCTGGACAACCCTCAGGATATGGCTCCTAGGCGCGATGCGCCCGCCTATGGCCCCGAAACTCCTCTTGATTTGGCGCGCTATTATTCCACCTAGCCCCGACTATGGACTTGACGCCGCTGGGAGGGGGGCACTTCCCGCGGCGTCCCTTAAGTCTCAGCCAAGCCATTCCCTTGATGCAGTTCACAGAGTTGGGTAGAATGTCCGCTCAAGCAAATCTCATTT
>JAIRKB010000148.1 GCA_031260385.1 Propionibacteriaceae bacterium
GACCCCATGTCCCAGACCCCAAGACAACGGATCCGACCCCATGTCCCAGACCCCATGTCCCACGACCGACCCCATGTCCCCCCCCCATGGCCCCTATTTAGCTAGAGCCCGCGGGCTAAGCGGTGGTAGGCGGCGTTGTGGCGGAGGTGGTCTTCGAAGCCGACCCGGGTCGTACCAACCGTGATGACCGCCAACTCCGTCTCGATCAGGCGAGCGAACTCGCGCCAGTGGTCGAGGCCGACTTGGGTGGACATGACGGTGTGGTGTGAGGAACCGGCGGTCAACCAGCAAGCGGCGGAGGTGTAGAAGTCGGGGTCGGGAACCCAGACCGCCCGCCCTACCGGCAGTTTCGGCATCGGGGAATCTGGGGGTACGAGGTTGACCGTGTTGGCGGTCAACCGGAAGCGGTCGCGCATGTCTGATAGGCCAACAACGATCCCGCGTCCCGGGTCAGCATCGAAGACCAAACGGACGGGGTCCGAGCGATCGCCGATACCCAGCGGGTGGATCTCCACCCGGGGGGGACTAGAGGTCAGAGACGGACAGACCTCCAGCATATGGGCGCCGAGGATCTTCTCCTCGCCCGCCGCCAAGTGATAGGTGTAGTCCTCCATCAGCGACGCGCCGCCGGGCAACCCGGCGCCCATCACCTTGGCGACCCGCACCAACAAGGCCGTCTTCCAGTCACCCTCCGCCCCAAAGCCATACCCCTGGGCGCACAAGCGCTGGACAGCCATCCCGGGGAGTTGCTCTAAGCCCCCCAAGTCTTCAAAATTCGTTGTGAAAGCTAAGGCGCCGTGGGTTTCGAGGAAGGTACGCATGGCGAGCTCCAGCTTGGCGGAGTAGAGCAAGGCGCCGTGGCGCTCCCCACCGGCGCGCAGTGTCGGTTGGACGACATAGAGTTCTTCGTAGTCAGCCGCCAACCGCGCCGCTTCGGCATCGCTAACCTGGCCAACCACCGCGACCAGGTCGTTGACCCCGTAGGTGTTAACGCTGACCCCGAAGATCAGTTCGGCTTCGGTCTTATCCCCCTCGGTGACGGCGACATTGCGCATATTGTCACCGAAACGTACGAGATTGAGGTGACGAGCCGCCTGGCAGCCCGCCGCCGCCCGCGCCCAGACATCAATCTCGGCGCCCACTCGAGGATCAGACACATGACCGACCACCGTCGTCCTCGGCACCCCCAACCGCGACTCGATATAAGCGAACTCCCGATCGCCATGGGCCGCCTGGTTGAGGTTCATGAAATCCATGTCGATCTCGGCCCAGGGCAAGCCGACATTGGCTTGGGTGTGAAGGTGCAACAGCGGCTTGTGAAGGACATCCAAGCCAGCGATCCACATCTTGGCGGGTGAGAAGGTATGCATCCAAGCGATCACCCCAAGACAGGAGTCGTCGGCATTGGCCTCCAGCATCACCCGGCGGATCGCCTCCTTGCCGGTCAAGACCGGTTTCCAAACGACCTCAATCGAGACCGGGCCGGCGTTCAATTGGGCGACGATGGCTTGCGAATTATCGGCCACCTGAAGGAGAGTCTCCTCGCCATACAAGTGTTGCGAGCCGGTGAGGAACCAGATTTGGGATGTCATGATCAGCCTTTCGCGCCTAGTGTCCCGAACCGTTAGTTCGGGGCACTAATGGTTGCCCGTATTCAGTGAGGTACCGGTGATGCAACCGGTCAATATCGCCCGGATCGATGGGGTGCGGGACCCCAAGTTGGTAGGCGGCATGGACGGTCGCCGCCACCTCCTCGGTCAGGGCCGCCGTCTTGACCGCCGCCCGGGCGGTCTTGCCAATCGTGAAGACACCGTGATTGGCCATTAATACGGCCGCCGAGCGGGCACCCTGGAGGGTTTCGACGATGCCGCGCCCGATCGAATCGTCGCCGATCAGGGCGAAGGGACCGATCGGGATCTCGCCCCCAAACTCATCGGCCATCATCGTCAGGACGCAAGGGATCGGTTGGCGGCGCGCCGCCCAGGCGGTCGCATAGGTCGAATGAGTGTGGACCACTCCCCCCACCTCAGCCATATGCCGATAGACATAGCCGTGAGCGCCAGCATCCGAACTCGGCGCCAGGTCACCTTCGACCGGCGCGCCCATCAGGTCGGTGACAACCATATTCTCCGGTGTCAGCTCCTCGTAGGCGACCCCAGACGGCTTGACCACCATCAACTCCGCCCCCGGCACGCGGGCCGAGATATTGCCAGCCGTCCAGGTCACCAGCCCCCAGCGAATCAGTTCGGCGTGGAGACGACAGACCTCTTCGCGCAGCCGGGTTATCTCATTGGCAATCGTCATCAGTCCTCCTCAGCAGACCTCAACCGCGAGCGGTTGAAGAGCGAGCCCTTTCTCGTACGCTTCCAGGAAACGGGCATAACCGGCTTGGTCGCCAGCCTCGGGGTAGTAAGTCTCGACCGCCACCTCGGCGAAGATAACCTGACCGAGATAGTCCGCCAAAGCGAGCCCGCGGGAGTCGAGGGCATAAGCCGCTAGGACGGCCATCCCCCAAGCACCCCCCTCGCTAGCGGTCGTACCAACACTAACGGCGGTGTTTAACGCCGCCGCAAGTAGGCGTTCATTAGGGCCTTTAGTCTTGAAGACCCCACCATGAGCGAACATCGACTCCACGCGCACCCCCTCCGCCGCTAGGATCCGCATCCCCAAAGACAGGGTGGCGAAACTCGACATAATGAGAGTGCGCATCAGGTTTGGCAGGGTGAGCAGGGAATCGGGGGCGCGGACGATCAGGGGACGACCGGCGTTCAGCCCGGTGACCATCTCCCCGGCGAGATAGTTGTAAGCCATCAGCCCACCACCCGCGGGCTCGCCCTCCAGCGCCGCCGAGAGCAAGGCGCCAAAGACGGCACCCGGGTCGACCGCCGCCCCGATCCGAGCCCCAAAGTCGGCGAAAATCCCCGCCCAGGCATCGATCTCTGAGGCGCCATTATTACAGTGCACCATCGCCACCGGATCACCGGCTGGGGTGGTGACGATGTCGATCTCGGGGTGGAGGTTAGCGAGTTCATGGTCCAAGACAATCCTCGCGAAGATCGAGGTCCCGACCGAGATATTGCCGGTTCGGGGGGCGACGGCATTGGTGGCGATCATGCCGGTCCCGGCATCACCCTCCGGCGGACAACAAGCAATGTCAGGGGTCAGGGCGCCGGTGGGATCGAGTAAGCGGGCCCCAGCAGTGGTCAGGCGACCGGCGATCACACCGGCATCCTGGACGGTCGGCAAGATGGCCGCAAGATCAACCCCCGCGCCCTGAGAGTCGAACAGCCACTGAGTTTTGGCTAGTCGGGCTGCATCCCACTGGTGGGTGGCATCGATCGGGAACATCCCCGAGGCATCGCCCACCCCGAGCACCCGCTCACCGGTCAACTGCCAGTGGACATAGCCAGCCAGGGTGGTCAGGAAGTCGATCTGGGGTAGGTGGGCTTCGGCGTTGAGGACCGCCTGATAGAGGTGAGCGATCGACCAGCGCAGCGGAATCGTGAAGTCGAGCAGGCTGGTCAGGGCTTCGGCGGCCGGCCCGGTTGTGGTGTTGCGCCAGGTCCGGAAGGGGGCCAGCAGTTCGCCCGCGGCGTCGAAAGCGAGATAGCCGTGCATCATCGCCGAGATCCCAATCGAGTCCAGATTGGTCAGCGGTTGGCCAAGAGCGCGCGCCGCCTGATCGGCCATCTCGCGATAAGCCTGAGCGATCCCGACCCAGACCTCGGCTAGATCGTACGTCCAGTAGCCGTCGACGAGCTGGTTAGCCCAGGTGTACGATCCGGTGGCGATCACCGTCCCCTGGACATCAATCAGGACCGCTTTGATCCGGGTCGAACCCAGCTCAATCCCTAGTGAAAGCAAGACATCACCTACCTAAACTCCGGGTCGATGGCGTCGGCCATGACGAGGGCGGCTTGTTTACGCCGGGTACGTTGGATGGTTAGGGCCCGCTGCAGCAAGACGAAGACCAGCAGGACGGCGCCGATGAAGACCTTCGCCCACCAGGATTGCAGCCCCCAGCGGGCATTCAACACCTGAATCAGACCGTAAACAAAGACCCCGCAAACCGAGCCGAGCACGAACCCCGACCCACCAGCCAGCAGGGTGCCGCCGATCACCACGGCGGCGATAGCATCGAGTTCCATACCGAGACCGGATAGACAATAGCCCGACCGGGTGTAGAGCGCGAAGAGCAGACCGGCGATCCCAGCGCAGGTGCCCGAGACTGCATAGACCGTGATCTTCGAGATATCAGGGCGCAAGCCCATTCGTTGTACGGCCGTACCCCCATCACCCTGGCCCAAGCCGTAAACCGTCCGGCCGAAGCGGGTGTAATGCAAGACCAGGAAAGCGATCGTGATGACCGTGAAAGCGATGATCATCGGGGCGGTGATCCGCCAAATCCCCCGGCCTTCGCCGAACTTGATCGACCAGGAGGCGAGGGCGGCGAACTGGGCCTGACCAGGGTAAAGATCGGTGCGGCCATTCGCCGGGATGGTGATGCCAATCGAGATCACCGAGACGATATTGGCTAGCCCGCGCGCCAGGAACATCACCGCTAGGGAGGCGATGAACGGCTGAATGCCGAAGACTTGGACCATCACCCCGATTAGCACGCCACAGGAGGTGCCGATGAGCACCGCCAAGATCAGGGTCGGAATCAGCGGCACCCCGGAGGTAAGCAAGCGGGCGATTACCAGGCCGACTAGGGCAACCACCGCGCCGACACTAAGGTCGATCCCGCCGGTCAAGATGACGAAGGTCATGCCGACGGCGAGTAAGAGCAGGTAGGAGTTGTCGACGAGCAGGTTCGAAAATAGCGGCATCGAGATGAAGCCGCCCCGGCGGGTGGAGAAGAAGATCTGGCCGAGGATGAGCATGATCACCAGGGTGAGCAGCGTCCCCAAGACCGGCAGGAAGCGGCGGTCAGTAAGCCGGGACAGGATCCGGGTGAAGCGGGCGGCGCGGGTCCTCATCGCGTCACCTCCCCTTTGGCGGCTTGGACGCGCAGCGACCGTCTGGCTATTCGTTCGCGCAGGGTCCGCGATTGGGCGACGCAGATGACGATGACGACGACGGCTTTGAACAGGGGTGTCGTCTGGGAGGGGAAGCGGAAGATGATGACCGCGCGCTCAAGGGTCGATAAGACCAGCGCCCCGATCACTGTGCCGGAGAGGTAGAACTTCCCTCCGGCCAGCGAGGTCCCCCCGATGACGACACAGAGGATGGCGTCGAGTTCCTTCATTAAACCAATATTGTTGGCGTCCGCAGCCATCGTCGGGGCGCCGTAGACCATACCGGCCAAGCCGGCGAGGAGCCCGCAAAGACCATAGACCAGCAAGATGATCGCCCCAGCGGGGACCCCAGCCAGGTGGGCGGCTTGGCGATTGATGCCGATCGACTCGAGGAGGGTGCCAAGCGCGGTCTTGCGGACGACAACCAAGACTAGGACGGTCACCACCGCCGCAATCACCACCGGAATCGGCAGCCCTAAGAAGAACCCCGACCCGATCGCCTTAAAAGGCGCGGCATAAACCGTGGTGATCTGGCCTTTCGTCATCAGCATCGCGATCCCCCGCCCGGCGACCATGATGATCATCGTGGCAATAAAAGGTTGGATCTTCAACACTGAGACCATCGTGCCGTTGAAGAGCCCGACCGCCAGACCGATCAGCAAGCCGAGGCCGATCGCGACTAGAGCGGTGGGCACGGAGTTGGCGGAAGCCGACCCTTTCAGGAAGGTCAGTGAGATCGCCAGCGACATCGCCATCACCGCCCCGACACTAAGGTCGATCCCCCCGGAGGCGATCACCAGGCACATCCCCAGAGCCAGCAGCAGCGGGGTCGCCGAGGCGCGCAGGATATCGATCAACTGGCCGAAAAGGTGGCCATCGCGGATCGTAATATCGAGAAAGCCAGGCGAGAAAACGCCACAGGCGACGATCAGGACGACGAAAGCGACGGCCGGCCAGAGCAGGTGATGGGTGAGGATCCGGGTGCCGAGGCTTGGCGCTGAGACGGTTTCCCGTCCGACGGCGTTGATGACATCTTGGGTCATGACGTCCTCCCCCCTGAGGCGATGGTTTCAAAGATTTGGGCGCTGACTAGGGTTTCACTATTGGCGACCTCGGCGATCTTGTGGCGGTCACGCATGATCGCGATCCGATGGCAGACGCGCAAGATCTCCTCTAGTTCCGAGGAGATGAAGACGATCGACATCCCTTGGTGGGCCAGATCGGTGATGATCCGCTGGATCTCGGCTTTGGTGCCGACGTCGATCCCGCGCAAGGGCTCGTCCAGGATCAACAGTTCGGGGGCGGTGGCCAGCCAGCGCGCCAGCAAGACCTTCTGCTGATTACCGCCGGAGAGGTTCTTGATCGGCAGATCCGGGTTGGCCGGATGGATATCGAGCGAGGTCATGAAGGTCTCGACGATGGCGTCGAGCTCCTTCTTCGGGATCGGACGGAAGGGGCCGCGCCGGGCTTGGAGGGCCAAGGCGATGTTTTCGCGGACCGTCAGATCACCGACCACCCCCTCGCGTTTGCGGTCTTCGGTCGAGTAGGCGACCTGCTTGCGCAGCGACCCGCGCGGCGAGAAGAGTTTGACCGGTTGGCCTTTCAGCTTTAGTTCGCCTGAGTCGGGACGGTCAGCGCCATAGAGCAGTCGCGCTAGTTCCGTACGACCGGAACCGAGCAAACCGACCAGACCAACGACCTCCCCTTCGTACAACTCTAGATCGAAAGGTTCGATCATCTGTCGTCGCCCCAGGCCAATCGCCTGAGCGAGTGGGACCTCGTCCTCCAAGCGTGTGAGGTCCTCGGATTTGACCTGGCCGGCGATGGCATTAAGCTCATCGGCCGACTTGCCGACCATATGGGAGATCAGCTCGAAGCGCGGCAGATCGCTCAGGAGCCACTCCCCAACCAGCCCCCCATTGCGCAAGACGGTGATGCGGTCGGCGATCTCGTAGACCTGCTCGAGGAAGTGGGAGACGAAGAGAATCGCCACCCCGGCGGCTTTTAGTTCGCGCATGATCGAGAACAGTTCCTCGACTTCGGCGCGGTCGAGCGAGGAGGTCGGCTCGTCGAGGATCAGAACCTTGGCGGCGGTGGAGGTGGCCCGGGCGATGGCGCAGAGCTGTTGGACCCCGATGACATGGGAGCTCAACTGCGAGCCGGGGTCAATGTCGAGGTGGAGGCGGCGGAGGTTATCCTGGGCGGCTTTGCGCATCGCCCGCCAGTTAATGAAGGGGCCGACACGCGGTTCGTGGCCCAACATGACGTTCTCTGCCACCGTTAGATTGCCGACGAGGTTGACCTCTTGGTAAACCGTGGAGATGCCAGCGGCCTGGGATTGGCTGGTGTTGGTGAAGCGTACGGGCGTACCCTCGATCGAAATCTCGCCGGAATCGAGTTGGTAGACCCCGGTTAGGGCTTTGATGAGGGTTGATTTTCCGGCCCCATTTTCGCCCATCAAGGCGTGGATTTCCCCGGGGTAGAGCCGAAAATCAACGCCATCGAGAGCCCGCACCCCCGGGAAGGTGATGGTTGCGCCGCGGATAGTAATTACAGGAGATTGCTGATCCACCTCAGTCTCCTTCGTGAGATGTGGCTAGTTGCGTGGGGCGGGCCCAGTGAGCCCGCCCCCGAACTTGAGGATTCAGTTAATAATAATCGACTGTTGTCTTGCGAATCAGTAGGCGCGGGCGTCTACGAACGCTTGGGTAATCGTCTGATCGAAGGCCGCGTCAACGACGATCGTCGTCTTCGGCACGGACTTGCCAGCCATGATGTCCTTGATCAGGCCAGCGATCTGGTCACCGAAGACCGGATTGCACTCGACGATGTAGTTGAATTCGCCATCGACAAGGGCTTGCATACCGGCGCGCACGCCGTCAACCGTGACGATGATGATGTCAACACCTGGCACCTTGCCAGCCGCCTTGATGGCCTCAACCGCACCGAGACCCATGTCATCGTTGTGGGCGAAGATGAGGTTCATCTCCGGGTAGGCCTGCAGAGCGGCTTCGGTTGCTGCCTTGCCTTCCGCGCGGGTGAAGTTACCAGTGGCGCGCCCGATGATGTTCTCGACACCAACCTCGGCGTCGAAGCCGGCTTCGCGGTCTAGCTGAGGTGCCGAACCCATCGTGCCCTGCAACTCGAAGATCTTGGCATCTGGGTAGTTCGCGGCGACCCACTGGCCAGCCATCGTACCCTCGAGCTTGAAGTCAGCGCCGATCCACGTCACATAGGGATCAACCACTGAGGTATTAACATTGCGGTCAACCAGCACTAGCGGAATGCCCGCGTCCTTGATTTCCTGGAGAACTTCGTCCCAACCGGTTTCGACAACCGGCGAGAAGGCGATGACATCCACATCCTGCTGGATGAAGTCACGCAAGGCCTTGATCTGGTTCTCTTGCTTCTGCTGTGCATCAACGAAGGTCAGGTCGAAGCCATTTTCCTTGCTGAGCGAGGCTTGCACGGATTCGGTGTTCGCGGTCCGCCAGCCGGACTCTGCACCGAGTTGGGAGAAGCCAACCTTGATCAGGTCAGTGCCGGTGTCGCCCTTGTCGCCGCCGCAACCGGTGAGTGCTACAGCAAGCGCCAAACCGAGCCCTGCTGCGATGATTTTCTTCTTCATGAACATCCCTTTCCAATGAGAGCTAACTTTGCTCCCCCATAAGTTACCGACAACGGGACGGCCATCTGGCCCCCCGAATATCACCCGACCTTTTGGTTGAACCGCCAGGAGGCGACGAGTTCATGTTAGCGCTAACGTTTCGAGGCTGGCAAGAGATTGCGCTTGATTCGTACGTAACAATTTGGTAAACGCTGGGAAGGCGCAAGGAAAAATGTGAGCGCGCCCATATGGAGAATCCGCAAAAAGCGGACTAGACTATGGCTTATGGACGCAACGAGGACGACCCCGACGATGGCCGATGTGGCGGCACGGGCGGGCGTGTCCCATCAAACGGTCTCGCGGGTGTTGAACAACCAAGCGGCGGTCTCCGCGGCGACCCGAGCGAAGGTCAGGGCGGCCATCGAAGACCTCGGATATCGGCGAAACCTCGCGGCGCGGACACTGGCGACGGGGAATAGTGGGATCATCGGCGTGCTGGTGTCGAGTACAAACCTATCTGGGCCTTCGGGGTCGCTGCTGGCGATCGAACAGAACGCCCGCTCGAAAGGGTTCTGGGTCTCGATGGCCTCCCTGCAAGGGCGCGGGTCACAGGAGGTCGCCGATGTGATCTCGCACTTCATCGATCAGGGGGTTGATGGTTTGATCGCGGTCGCCCAGACCGAGTCTGCCCTGGAAGCGACCTTGCGGGGGGCGGGTGATTTGCCGACGGTGTTGGTGACCTCGGGGGCGGTCGATGAGGGGCATTCGACCCTGGATATTGATCAGGCAGGGGGCGCGCGGATGGCGATGACCCTGCTCAAAGGTCTCGGCCACACCCAGATCGCCCATCTAGCTGGCCCGTCGTACGACCTCCACGCTGCGGCGCGCCTTGGGGCCTGGCGGGAGTCGCTTCTGGAGGGCGATCCGGGGGTCTGCTTCGAGGGTGATTGGTCGTCCAACTCGGGTTATCTAGCGATGATGACCCTACTGGCCCAGGGCAATCCCCCCAGTGCCGTCTTCGTCGCCAATGACCAAATGGCTTTCGGGGCCCTGCGCGCCCTCCACGAGGCTGGGTTGCGGATTCCGCAGGATATTTCGGTAATTGGGTTCGACGATATCGACGGTTCCGACTGCTCTTTCCCCCCGCTGACAACGATTCGTCAAAACCACGATGCCTTGGGTGAGGTCGCCATCGAGTTGCTCGTCGAGGCCATCAACGGGCTGCCAGCGCGGTCGGTGAAGATCCCTGCCGAGCTGATCACCCGCTCCTCCACCGGTTCGCCGGGGCGTTAGGGATGTACGGGGGGTTGCCGTCGAGTGGGACAAAGCTTGCGGCTTTCTGAAGTTTCCTGTGGATAACTAGTTTGGGGGCTTGATTATTGGGTAGAGTGCTGATAGATGATTGGGGGACCAATGAAACGGGTTATCTGCACATTGATCGCGTTGGCGCTGGGGTGGGGGTTGTTGGGTTGTACGCCGGGGGGCGAAGTCACCACACCACCCACGGTTGAAACCACGACGCCAACGCCGACACCAACTCCACAGTTCACTGATGAGGAACAGGCGGTTATTGACGCTGTGTTCGTCTATCTGGAGAAGTGGACTTATTTGGCTCAGAACGTACTGAATCCGGAAGTCGACTTGAATGAGATCTGGGAGGTCGCCGACTACCCAGCGACCAACGAAAACCTCCTGTTGTGGGCAGCCTGGCGGAACCTCGGGGTCCAGTTGTATGGCGCACCGATTCTTGTTCCGTCGGGAGTTAGCCACTCGATGGTGGACTCCCGTGGCGATCATTTCCGTGTCAACGGGTGCTACATCATGACAGAAGGTTATCTAGCGGACGCTTCAGGAAACAACCCGCGGGAAAATGCCGCGGACAGGCTCGCAGGATGGTTCACTGTTTTGAGAACAACGGAGGGAAACTATCTTGTCCTTGAGGACAAAACGGAGGAGACACCATGCTGAAAAAGGCCCTGATCGCTGTCTGCCTCGGGTTGATCTTTGGTATTACCGTGGTTGCTGAGCCGGTGGCATTAGCCAAAGATGCCGGTTCGTGCGGGAAGGATGTAAACGCTGGTAGCTGGGGCAATGTTAGTTCCGAAATCGACTGTCCCAGCCAGAATGGTGGTGACACTAGCGGTTCCGGAGGTGGGGGTTCGGATGGAAAATGCCACAACTCGTCCGGACAGGAAGTGGAATGTATCTACCTTGACCGTTACTG